>CACZOH010000032.1 GCA_902782785.1 uncultured Ruminococcus sp.
AGGAATGGAAATATTATACAATCCGGGGCAAAAAACAAAATGTATAAAATTTCATAATTTTAAACGCCAGTTCACAATATTTTGTCGATTTTTCGTTGTGATGTAAAATCCGGAGCAGAACGGCGGACTGATTTTTTTTGCCGAAGCGGCGAACCGTACGGGAAATATGTAATAAAGGGAATAATATTATAATCAATAATAAAAGACGTTTGCCGGCGGCAGGGACGGATTTCGGTGAAAGGACGATAGAAAGATATTAAAAAACCGTCCGTGAAAACACGGACGGTTTTTTGCTGTTGAAAGACTCAGCTTTCGGGTACGAGCAGATAAGCGCTGACCTGGTAGCCGTAGCCGCAGTCGACGCCGTTTGCAAAGTATTCGCACTCGTCGATCGGATCCATAGCCCAGATGCCTATCTTGTCGGTCACGCCTCTGAATACCCACAGATACGTGGAGTAATCATATCCCGACGGAGCCTTGTCCGTGAAATCGAGTTCGCAGTATGCATTGTCGACCCACTCCTCAAACTCCTCGGTGTAAAGCGCGTCTCCCACTACGGTGTTCTCGTAGTCGTTGTCCCATTTGTAGAGCTCCACTACGAATCCGGAATAATCGGGCGTGCTCCACGTCGGGCAGGATTCAAAGTAAAGACCTGTCAGGCGCGCGCCTTCGGGTATAGTGAATTTGCAGGCGAGCTCGATGCCGTTATCCGCGGCGATCGGGTCGTGGCTGTCGCCTCCCCTTCTCTCAAACAGCATCATTTCATCCTCTACCCAATTTACGTCCGCCGGCAGAGTCGCCGCTTCCGTGGTTTCAGGCTTTGTTTCCGCTGCGGTGGTGGCTGCTTCCGTCGCAGCCTCAGTCTGTTCCTCCGTCTGCGCGGCAGTCGTCGCCTCATCCGTTTTGGCGTCCGTCTGAGCAGCCGCGGTCGATTCCTGCGGTTTATCGGCGGCGGTCGTCGTCTCGGGTGTGCCCGTGCAGGACGCAAAGCCGATCAGGCAGAGAATACCGGCAATTATTACAGCCGTGATCTTTTTCATAATTATCCTCCTTATGAAAATATAAATTTTTTTATCTATTATTACATAAACCCGCCGTCGACGCCGAGGACCGTTCCGGTCACAAACGACGCTTCTGCGGAGGCGAGCCACAATACCGCCCCGGCGACGTCGCTGGCAGTTCCCGTACGTGATAACGGAGTTCTGTCTGTTATATCAGCCACGGTCTTTATATCGAACCGTGCGTTCATTTCCGTGTCTATATATCCGGGCGCGACGCAGTTTACCGTTATCCCGGAGGGTCCGAGCTCCTTTGCGAGCGCCTTCGTAAGTCCTATGATCCCGGCTTTCGCCGCGGAATACGCGACCTCGCACGATGCGCCGTGAATTCCCCATACGGATGAAACGTTTATTATCCTGCCCGCGGCTGAATTTTTCAGCTCCGGCAGCGCGGCGTAAATCACGTTATAAGCGCCCGTAAGGTCCGTGTTGATCATACTGTCCCATATTTGCGGCCCCGTCTGCTCAAACGTGCCGTAAAAATCTATTCCGGCGTTGTTTACGAGAACGTCAAGACCGCCGCCGTGGTATCTGCAAAGCGAAACCATGCGCCGCACGCTTTCTCTGTCCGTTATATCAGCCTGAATCGCCGTGCAGACGCCGCCTTCGGCTTTTATTTTTTCGCAGACGCGCTCCGCCCGATCTTCGCTTTTGTTGTAGTTAACAAAAACGTGATAGCCCGCTTTGCCGAACGCATCGGCGCACGCGGCGCCGATGCCTCTTGACGCACCCGTGATCAGTACCGTCTTCATATAAGCTCTACCCAATATTCCTTCGACAAAGTCTCAGCCTCGCTCTGTAAATACGTACCGCAGAGGTTTACAAGGCTTTGTCCGTTTGCTTCATACCGTCCGCCGTTCTTTTTTATCCCGCCTTTTATCTTAAGCGGCTTTTCGCCTGCCAGAAGAAGCGGCCCGTCGAATACGCGCGTTCCGTCACGCCACGTTTTGCATTTTATTTTTACGGTAAACTCCGCATCCGGCGCGTCTATATAAACATAGTTTTCGTCAATTCCGCTTATATATTCACATTTTACGCCGACGGTAAACGACGGAACGAATAAACGGAGCTTTCCGCCGCCCTCATAACGTATTTTTACCGTATCCGAAAACGGATAACCCGATGTTATTTTAAGCGATTTTCCGTTTACCTTTGTGTCGACGGATACGGGATTTATTATAACGCCGTCCTCCGTAACGGAATACGCGGCGACCGCCGCAAGTCCCTCGCCTCCGCGCATGGTACAGCACCAGTACGCCTCGTAACAGTGAGCCTTGAGCACTCCGTCAGTCGCGCAGGTATCGCAGCCGAAGCCGCCGTTTCCGCGCTGGGCGTGATAAACGCCGTTGTAAAGGATAAGCTGGGCCAGTTCGGCGTATTTCACTTTGCCCGTCAGGGCAAACAACTGAGAAGCGACCATAAAAGAATCGATTATCGCGCACGGCTCGGTCCATTCGGGACGGTCAAACCAGTTTTTGTTGGCGTACGTCGCCGTCATTCCGTGTTTTTCGTAAAGACTGAATATTCTCTCCGTCTCTTTTAACAGTTTTTCGTCGCCCGTCTGTCCGTATCTGCGCAAAAGTCCCCGCAAGCCCGTAAGCGTCGCGTGCGTCTGCATTTTTATTTCGATAAAGGGGATCTTAACGAATTCCGCCGTCATCTCGTCTATAAGCGCGTTCGTTTTTTCATCTCTGTCCCTGTCCGGCAAAGATCCGGAAAGTACGGAATAAGCCTGTACGACTCCGTCCATTGCGATA
This sequence comes from uncultured Ruminococcus sp., assembly GCA_902782785.1. GTDB lineage: Bacteria > Bacillota > Clostridia > Oscillospirales > CAG-272 > UBA1248. The sequence goes on from CACZOH010000032.1 coordinate 2,816, forward strand.
TAGGCGCAGCCCGTGTCTGTGGAAATGAGCCAGTCGCCGATGAATCCGAGAGTGTTTCCGCTCATATCACCGCCGTTATCGCGCTGCTCCGGGAGTACGGGATAAGAGGCGTATTTGCCCGCGGCGGGCAGAAACAGACCGCGTATGATACCGTCTATCAAAGGCAGAACGTAATCGTATTTTCTGTATAAATAGTATTCGCAGAGCCCGCGCAGAAGCCAGCCGTGACCGGACAGCTGCTGTTCGTTCAGCTTGCCGTCGTATACGGGGCCGAGATATCCGCGTTCGTTCAGGTGCTCCTTCAGCCCGAGAACTATCTCGTCAAGATAAGACGGCTCGCGCTTTGTGACCTGCGCCTGGCAGGTGAGCGCAAGGATCGTCCTGCCCTCCCAGTCTCCTGGCCAGCCCGCCTGTTCTATTCTGAATATCACGTCGGGGCGGTATACAGGCGATTCGAGCCTTGAACTCAGAAGCGCGCATCTCGCGCCGAGCTCGCCTCTCGCCGTGACGTTTGAGTAATCGTTGTATTTCATATCAAAAATCCGTCATCTGATATTCGGTGATGCCCATGAATTCCGCAAATTCGCGCAGCTTGATCCCGGGCAGGGCAAATGGCTTGTGTACGTCGGAGCCGATATGGAACGTGCATCCGGTCTCCTTCGCTATGCCTATCATCCGGACGTATTCGTCGCCCGCGCCTATCCTGTTGTTATGCGGCAGATGCGGACCGAAAACGGAGCTGTGAAGCTCTATGGATTTGCTTTTCGCCTTTGCTTTTTCAAAGCATTCGCCGTATTGTTCATCGCTTATGCCCGAGAGTATCTCGTTTTCCGACGAGGGAAACGACATAGGGAAAAACGGATGGCATATGCCGCATTTTACGGGCAGCTCCGCGTCGCAGGCGGCAAGGAAGCGTTTTACTATAAAATCGCGCACCTCGTCGGGATCGGTCATCGAGGCGGGGATTATGAAGTTTTTCATATGGACGTGGTTCGCCGTTATCAGAAGATAATCGAACAGAGCCGCGTGCTCCGCCGTTACGGCGACACGGCAATCCGAGGAAAACTCGACCTCCGCGCCCACGAGGACTCTTGCGCCGTGCGTGTCGACGCTTTCAAGCTCCTTTCGCAGCGATAAAACGTGTTTTACGTTCTGCGGGGCGTACCATTCGCTTCCGCCCTCCACGTCGCTGTCCCATAAATGATTTGAAATGCCGAGAACGCGCAGTCCGTCGCTGCCGCCGCAAAGTCCGTCTATCAAAGCCTGCGCCGTAACCTCATCCGCGGCACAGGATGACAGATTCGTATGCGTGTGAAAATCCGATCTGATATCCATTTTTGATTTATAACACCTCTTTCGGGTATTTTATCATATATTTTTCATTTTGTAAATAGTAAAAGCAAAATTTATTATGATATTACGCAAAAATCACGCAAAACGCCGTTTCAATACCGTATAAGCACGTACGCCGCTGATTTACCGGACGGCAGATCGACTGAAAGATAACCGTCCGAAAGACTTGTCTTACAGCCGTTTATACGGGGATAAGATTTTACTGTTTCCGGCTTGTCAGAAACGTACTTTTCAAGACGGATACGTTCGTTTACCGCTTTGTCCGAATTGTTCCAGACGGCGAGCATAAGAACGCGGTCGTCTTTGTCGTTCAGAGCGAAGCAGTTTACGCCGTCCGCGTCTATATCGAACGTGCCGGAGGGATATACGGGGACCGAGTTTGCAATATAACCTCTCGTCGCTTTGTATATATCGACGGCTTCTTTGATGAGCGATTTATTGAATTCATCCGCGCATTCTATCCTGCCTGACAGATATAAAAGCCCCATAAGTCCCGTCACCATACAGTAAGAGGTGACTTTTCCGTCCCTGAATCTGTCCGTAAACTCCTTTGACGGTACGAAGCTTTCGCGGAAATCTATCTTCGTCGGGTACGGATAAGCCCAGACGCCGCATCTCTCCGGCGGTATGCACGCCTCCGAGCCCGATACGATCGACGGAAGTCTGAAATAGTCCTCCTGATCGGATACGGACTGCAGATGAAAATGCGATAGCGTTTCCATATCAGATCTCATCGCGCCGGAGCCGCAGTTTTCTATCACAAGATCCGGAAATTCCTCTCTTATCCCGTCGATGAACGCGTAAAACGATTCCGTATGATCGTGAAGCGACGCGGCGCCGCAGGGGTCGACGCCTGTTCCGGTGCTTGTGTTATAGTCGTTTTTTATGTATCTCACGCCCATGTCGTATAAAGCCTTTATGCGTGAGCGTATATGCTCACGCACGCCCGCCTGCCTGAAATCAAAGAGAAGACGCGTGGTGCCGAGCGGCTTTCCGCGCCGCGTGAGCAGATATTCGGGATGTTCTTTTATGATCTTCGCCCCGGCGCCGACTGATTCGAATTCAAACCATATACCGGGCTTCATACCCTTTGAATATACGTGATCGAATATGCTCTTAAGCCCTCCGTCGCCGAACAGAGCGTCGTTTATCTCCCACATTCCGAGGTCATAAACGTCGTTTTTGTTCACGTTATACCATCCCGCGTCCATAACGTAGTATTCACAACCGGCGTCAGCCGCCGCGTCGATCAGCGGCAGGCTTTTTTCCTTTGTCGGAAGCGCCCAGAGCGCGTTCATATAGTCGTTATAGCACACGGGAGGTACTTTGTCTTTGAAATCCGCGCGGCAGTACGCGCGGCGCGCCCGCGTCAGCTCCGCCAGAGCTTCCTCAAAGCCGCCGTCAACGCATCCGGTTACGGAATAACACGACGTTTGGCATTCGCCCTTGTTGAGCGTTCTGTTCCAGCCGTCGTTTCTTTCAAAGCAGTCGGATATGAGTATACAAAGCTCCGTATCGTCGCGGTAGCCGCGAATGCCTACGTCGATAAACCATCCGTGCCCGCAGTCAGCCTCGGCGTACCACGCTTTACCGAGCTCCGTATCGACTATTATGACAACGGGCTCGTGCTGACACGTGCTCCAGCTTCCCTGACTTCCGATGCGGAAGGACGACTGAGAGCCGTGATTGTACGTTTTGTAAAGTCCC
>CACZOH010000033.1 GCA_902782785.1 uncultured Ruminococcus sp.
CAACGCCGCGCTTGAAGAGATAGTTATGGGAATAAAGGTGAGAGGCGACGCGATAGGCGCGTATACGGATATAGACACTACGCAGATTTATCGCTCAAGCCGTCTCGTTTACGGCATAATAGGTTACCACGCGCCGAAAAACAAGCCGATAGTCGGTGATAACGCGTTTTCGCACGAGGCGGGCATACATCAGCACGGTGTGATGAACGACAGACGCACGTACGAGATAATGAAGCCGGAGGACGTGGGCATAAACCGCGACAACATATCGCTCGGAAAACACTCGGGACGCCACGCTTTTGAAAGCCGTCTGAATGAGCTGGGATATAACCCGGACAAAAAACAGCTTGACGTGTATTTTGAAAAATTCAAGGAGCTGGCGGACAAGAAAAAGGACATAACGGATAAGGACCTTGAAGCGATAGCGTCGGAGCATATGCGTGACATACAGCTTTATACGCTCGACCGTTTCGCGGTCCAGGCAGGCAACAGATCCACGCCGACGTGCGTTATAAGGCTTATAAAAGACAAAGAAAAATATGAGGACGTCTCGATCGGCGACGGCCCGGTCGACGCGGCGTACAAGGCAATCGATAAAATAATAAATCCGCCTCCGCATGAGCTGTACGATTACGCCATACATTCGATATCCGGCGGGAAGGACGCGCTCGGCGAGGTCACGGTAAAGCTTAAGACGAAAAACGGGAACGTGACGGGCAGAGGTCTTTCCACGGATATAATAGAAGCGAGCATCCTGGCGTATATAAACGCCGTGAACAGACTGCTTGACAGGACGGAATAAAGATGAAAAAGATCGAAATATTTGATACCACCCTGCGCGACGGAGCGCAGAGCGAGGGTATATCCTATTCGCTTGAGGATAAGGTTAAGATAACGAAAATACTTGACGGCTTCGGTATAGACGTCATAGAAGCGGGTTTTCCCGCGTCGAATCCGAAGGACGAGGAGCTGTTCGTGCGGCTGAAAAACGAGAAGCTTCTGCACGCGCGTCTCGCCGCTTTCTCTTCCACGCTTCATATAGGCGAGGACGCGGAAAGCTCGGTATCGATGAAAAAACTGCTTGAAGCGGGAACGCCGACCGTCGTCATTTTCGGAAAAGCCTCGTCCGTGCAGGTAAAAGAGGTGCTTAAAATAAGCGATGAAGAAAACCTCGGTATAATAAGAGAAACGATATCATATCTTAAAAGGGCGGGCAAGGAGGTTATTTTTGACGCGGAGCATTTCTACAGCGGAGCGCTGACGGATAAGGAATACACTTACAGGGTGCTCGATACAGCCGCAGACGCTGGCGCTGACGTGCTTTGTCTCTGCGACACCACGGGAGCGATCCTTCCGTCCGACGCGGAAAAACTGACGCGCGAGGCGGTGGAAAGGTATAAGGAGCTTCGTATTGGCGTGCATTTCCACGACGACATAGGCTGCGCCGCCGCAAATTCACTGCTCGCAGCGGAGGCGGGCGCAGCTCAGATACAGGGAACGTTTCTCGGTATGGGTGAAAGATGCGGGAACGCGGATCTGTCCGTGATAATGCCCAGCCTCAAATTCAAGCTCGGATATGAATTCGACTGCAATATGAAATATCTGCGCAAGACCGCAAACGCCGTGTCGGAGATATCGAACACGAGGATAAGAAACAACAAACCCTATACGGGAAAAAGCGCGTTTTACCACAAGGCGGGAATGCATATAGACGCTGTCAAGAAATATCCGCCGTCGTTTGAGCATATAGACCCGTCGCTCGTCGGGAACGAGCGTAAATTCGCACTGTCCGAGATATCAGGCAGCAACACGCTGCTTGACCGCGTGCGCCAGCTCGTACCGGACGCGAACAAAAACTCGGACGAGCTTATGCGCGCCGTGACGGTGCTGAAGGAAAAGGAGATGTTCGGCTACCATTATGAGGCGGCAGAGGCGTCGTTCACGCTTTTGCTTCGCCGGGCGCTTTATAAATACGAGCCGCATTTCAATATAGTTCTGCATAAGACCACGGACGATTTTCCGTCCGCAAACGGAGAGCTTACGTCCTGCTCTGTCGTACAGATAGAAGTCGGCGGGAAGACGGAGATGGGAAGTTCTCTCGGAAACGGTCCGGTCAACGCGCTCGACAACGCTTTGCGCCGCGCGCTGTCGGTCTTCTTTCCCGAGGTCGGGAATATAAAACTGCTTGATTTCAAGGTCAGAGTCATTGACGCGACGACGACCACGGCGGCAAAGGTGCGCGTGCTTATAGAATCTACGGACGGAGAGGACGTCTGGACCACGGTCGGCGTGTCCTTCGATATTATAGAAGCGTGCCTGCAGGCTCTGCAGGACAGCTATGAGTATAAATTGCTGAAATCTTTTTAAAAAACACTTGCAAAATCCGAAAAAATGGTGTATAATATAAAATATGAAGTCAAAGAAACCGAAAGGAGCCGTAAAATGTCGGAGAAGGATAAAACAATTACTTTTTCTCTCGTGCGTGAAAAGGAAAAGGAAACGAGAGATATTCTGATACAGGTGTATCAGGCGTTGAAGGAAAAGGGTTATAATCCCATAAACCAGATCGTCGGCTATATCCTTTCGGAGGATCCGACGTATATCACCAATTATAAGAACGCTCGCGGGCTCATCCGCAAAATTGACAGGGACGAGCTTTTGAACACTCTCGTGCGGGAGTATCTGAGAATTGATAAAAAATAAAAAATATTACGCCAAACCCCTTGACAATTCGGAAAAAAAGTGATATTATAACAAGGCACCGAAAAAAACGGTGCAATGCGCCATTAGCTCAGTGGATAGAGTGCCCGGCTACGAACCGGTAGGTCGCAGGTTCGAATCCCGCATGGCGCGCCATAGAAAAAGGTACCGCAAGGTACCTTTTTCTATGGCGCTTCACTATAAGTGCGGGATTCGAAGCAGCGAAAAAAATGATCCGGGGGATCATTTTTGAGCGGTGACCGAAGGATTTTGCAAGGCACACAGAAAGAAGTTTGCACAAATTGCCTTGAAAAA
>CACZOH010000034.1 GCA_902782785.1 uncultured Ruminococcus sp.
GCGCATCGACGACGTTACCGTATCCGCGTACATAATGACCTTTCCGTTTTCGTGCCTCGCGGCTCTGCCTATCGTCTGTATCAAAGATACCTCCGAGCGCAGAAGCCCCTCTTTGTCCGCGTCGAGTATGGCGACGAGCGATACCTCCGGCAGATCGAGTCCCTCGCGGAGCAGATTTATGCCGACGAGCACGTCATAGACGCCGAGACGCAGGTCGCGCAGTATTTCCGTACGCTCCATCGTCTCCACCTCGTGGTGTATATACTGCACCTTTATACCGTGACTTTGTATATATTCCGTCAGATCCTCCGCCATTTTCGTCGTAAGAGTTGTGACGAGGACGCGCTCCCCGCGCTCCGTTCTCTGTCTTATCTCACCTAAAAGATCGTCGACCTGACCTTCAATGGGTCTTACCTCTATTTCGGGATCCGTAAGTCCCGTGGGTCTTATAAGCTGTTCCGATATTGACGCGGAATGCTCTTTTTCATAATCGCCCGGAGTAGCCGATACGAATACGGCTTGATTTATCTTCTCCTCAAACTCGCCGAATACGAGCGGTCTGTTGTCGAACGCCGACGGGAGACGGAAGCCGTAGTCAACGAGGTTCTGTTTTCTCGCCCTGTCACCCGCGCTCATTCCGCGCACCTGCGGGAGCGTTGCGTGAGATTCGTCCACGAACATAAGATAATCGTCCGGGAAATAATCGAGCAGACAGAAAGGCGTTGAGCCGGGCGCGCGTCCCGAGAATATACGCGAATAGTTTTCAACGCCCGAGCAGTAACCGACCTCGGAGATCATTTCAAGGTCGTATTCCGTCCTTGTCCTTATTCTCTGCGCCTCAAGGAATTTGCCCTGCGCCTCAAAGAATTCCACCCTCTCCTCCATCTCGTCGCGTATCTGATCGAGCGCGGCAAGACGCTTTTCGTCCGAGACGGCGTAATGCGTGGCGGGATATATGGCGGCATACGAGATCCTGCGGAGCACGGCGCCGGTGAGCGAGTTTATCTCCGATATCCTGTCTATCTCGTCGCCGAAGAATTCGACGCGCAGAGCGTTTTCTCCCTCGTTTGAAGGAAATACCTCTACCGTGTCTCCGCGGACTCTGAATTTATCGCGTACGAAATTTATATCGTTCCTCTCGTAGTTTATGGAAACGAGACGCCTCAGAAACTCGTTTCTGTCTATCTGCATACCGGGTCTTATCGATACCATAAGATCGCTGTACTCCACGGGATCGCCGAGAGAGTAGATGCAGGAGACGGAGGAAACGATTATGACGTCGCGCCTCTCGAAAAGCGAGGAAGTTGCGCTGTGACGCAGCTTGTCTATCTCGTCGTTTATCAAAGAATCCTTTTCAATATACAAATCCTTGCCGGGGATATACGCCTCCGGCTGATAATAATCGTAATATGAAACAAAGTAGCCTACGGCGTTTTCCGGAAAAAATTCGCGGAATTCAAGGCAAAGCTGCGCCGCAAGCGTTTTGTTGTGCGCAAGCACGAGCGTGGGTCTGTTGACGTTTGCTATGATATTTGCCATCGTGAAGGTCTTGCCCGAGCCCGTTACGCCTAACAGCGTCTGCATACGGTCGCCGCGCAGGATCCCCTCGGTAAGCTCCTCTATCGCCCGCGGCTGATCGCCCGTGGGTTTGTAATCGGATACGAGTTTGAATTTATCCATTATTCATACCATTTTGTTTATTATGGCGCAGTATTTGTTTTCAGCAACTATAAAGTGATCGACAAACTGTATCTCAAGCGTGTCGAACGCCGCTTTCATGTTTTTGGTGACGAGCAGATCCTCGGGAGACGGTATCGCAAGACCGGACGGATGATTGTGAGCTATCACAACGAACGCCGCGCGTTTTTTGAGCGCCGTTTCAGCCATTTTGCGTACGGACACCGCCGCAGAGCTTACGGACCCCTCGTGAACAAGCTCAACGCCTAAAAGACAGCGCTTGTTGTCGAGCATAAGCATATAGACCGTTTCTTTGATCACGCCGACGTATTTTCTTACGAGAAATTCGCCTATGTCGGAAAGCGTGGACAGCTCAAGACGCGATCTGAGTTTGTTGCTCTGGTAATATCTCGCCGTCTCGGGCAGAAGCTTAAGAAACGTCGCGGTGTGGTCGGATACGCCGTTCACTTCGATGAGATCGTCATAATCCGCGTCGAGCACGGCTGAAAAACTGCCGAACCTGTCAAGCAGGCGGTGTGCCACGGGATTCGTATCCTGCCGCGGTATAGTATAGAATAAGAGAAGCTCGAGCGCGTTTATCTCGTTGAAGCGGTCAAGACCGTCGTTTTTGAACCTTTCCTTGAGCCTGCCTCTGTGCCCTTCCGCCATACGGCTAACCTCCGAATACTTATTTGGTCTGCGGTTTTACTTCCTTCTTGACGTAGCCTATGATCTTTACGTCGTCGCGGTTGTACGTTTTGGGCGCAGCGTCCGGATTTGCGGACAGCTGTACCTTGACGAGCCCCTGAAGCGGCACTACCTCAACGACCACGCCGTCGCCGTCGTCCGTTCTGACGAGCGCGTCGATCTTCGGCGTCTTTGCTATCTCCTCCTCGTACGTTTCGTGCTCGTATCGCAGACAGCACATAAGTCTGCCGCACGTACCGGATATCTTCGCGGTGTTGAGCGAAAGATTCTGTTCCTTCGCCATTTTTATCGAGACCTGTCCGAAATCGTCAAGGAACGCGTGGCAGCATACTGCTCTGCCGCATACGCCAAGGCCTCCTATGAGCTTCGCCTCGTCTCTTATGCCTATTTGTCTTAATTCTATCCTCGTTCTGAAAACGGATGCAAGATCCTTTACGAGGTCTCTGAAATCAACGCGCGACTCGGAGGTGAAGTAGAACAGCATTTTTGAGTTGTCGAACGTGTATTCCGCCTCAACGAGCTTCATTTCAAGCCCGTGGGCTTTTATCATCTCCTCGCATACGGTAAAAGCTTCCTTTTCCCTTACGTCGTTTTCCGCTTTGTGCCTGTCGTCCTCCTCCGTGGCGCGGCGGAGCACGGGCTTAAGCGGGCTTACGAGCTGTATGACGCTGACGGTTTTGTTTGAATGGGCGACCTCACCGTATTCAACGCCGCGCACCGTCTCGACGATAACGCGGTCTCCCGCGTTCAGAGCAAAGCCGTTCGGGTCAAAGAAATAGACCTTGCCGCCCTCCTTGAAGCGTATACCGCAGACCGTCGCCGCCTCGGGCTCCGGCTCTGATACGTTAAACCAGTTCTCCGGCAGGATAAAATCCGGCGCCGCGTATTCCGACGCGGGCTTTTTCACCGCCTCCCTCTCGGGCGCTGAAACGCCGCCTTTAAAATGATGATTGAAATGCCTTTTATTTCTTCTGTCGTTCACTTTTTCTTCTTCCTTTCATTGCGGTGATGGGCAAAATCGCCCGCGTGTCATAAATCATACGGCACCGCACCGTATGAAGTTTCAACGCCTGTCCGGCTAAATAAGATGCGCGTCCCATACGCGCGACGCAAATTCCGTCAGCGCAAGCGGCAGATTTATCGGAACGTCCGAGGTGCAGAGCAGCTCGTTTATAACGTCGTTTACGCGCAGTACCGCTTTGTCCGAAATATTATACGAATAATTCTCCGCCTGATCCTTGTTCGTGAAATAAAGCGTCTGTCCGTCCTCTCCGAGTCTGTACATCATTATATCGCGTACGGCTCTCTGAACAAGGGAGTAAACGGAATAAAGATCCTCAAGCTTTTTTATGCTTTTATGATTCTGATTGACGAAAGAAAGCTTTTTCCCGCCGGATAAAAGCAAAGCGTCAAGCAGAGCGTCGGCGGCTTTTCTCGCCGATATGAGATCGGACGAATCGTTATAGATGCGTATCGCCTCTCCCGCCGAGCCGTCCGCCATCGATACGGCGGCTCTGCTCTTTTCGTTTTCGGGTATGCCGGCCGCGGAAAGCACGCTGAACATATCCGCGGTGCCGAGCCTTTCCGTACGCAGAGTAAGGGCTCTCGATCTTATCGTGGGCAGAAGGCTTCCCGCGTCGTTTGTTATTATAAAGAAATATACGTCCTCCGGCGGTTCCTCAAACAGCTTCAGAAACGCGTTCTGCGCGCTGCCGTTCATCCTCTCGCCGTCCTCGATTATATACGCTTTGAAGGGCAGGTCGTTCGGCATCAGTCCTACCGTGTCGTATATACCGCGAATGAGATCAACAGTGAGCTCCGTTTTGCCCTCCGCGGCTCTTATGGTATAAATATCAACGCAGACGCCCGCGGATATTTTGACGCAGCTTCCGCATACGCCGCACGGCGCGTTTTCATTCTCGCACGCCATGGCTTTCAAAAGCCCGTACAAAAGCGTGTGCCTTCCGCTGCCGGGCGCGCCCTCTATTATATAAGCGTGTGACAGATAACCGCCCTCAAGCGCGGACAGCAGATATTCCTTTGCGCTTTCACAGCCTGTTACGTTGAGCCTGTACTTTTTCACGCCGTCCGCTCCTTTACAATGTTTATCGTTATATTATAATATATATAGAAGTTTTCTTTGTTACAAATAGGTTAATGACTCTTTAAATTATTTTATTTTTTGAATTTTCCCGCGCGTTTTGATAAGAATAATAAAAAAACAAGGGGGTATCGTTATGGAGCTGAAAAACAGCAGAACGTATCAAAATCTGGTAAACGCCTTTGCGGGCGAATGTCAAAGCCACGTGCGGTATAAGTTTATGGCGTACGGCGCAAAAACCGCGGGACTATACGAGGTGGAATGCGCGCTGAACGAAATATCAAAAAACGAGTTTTATCACGCGAGGATGTTTTACACGGCGATACAGAGCGCGGATAACGGGATAATAAACAATCAAAACGTCAACGCGGGTTATCCGTTCAAGGAAAAATGGGATCTTATGCAGAATCTCGAGCTCGCCGCTGACACCGAATATTCGGAAAGCGTGCAAATATACGCGGAATACGCGAAGACCGCCCGCGACGAGGGCTTTGAAAACGAGGCCTCTCTGTTCGAGCTTGTCGCCGCCGTGGAGCATTGTCATATGATGCAGTTAAATAATATAAGACAGCAGCTTTCCGAAAATACCATGTACAAGCGCGGCGCGCCGACAAAATGGAAATGCAGCAGATGCGGTCACGAGGAAACGGGACTTGAAGCTCCGAAGACCTGCCCTCTCTGCAAATCGGAACAGGGATACGTCAAGCTGAATCTGCCCGATAACGGCTGATCAGATCCCGGATCATCTTAATGTAAAAACGCCTGAAGGCGTTTTTTTTATTCCTCACCGTCCATATAAACCCGTTTCATCTTCAGCCTGTTTCTCAATATAAAAGCGAAAACCACCATGACGGATAATGACGCGATATATAGTATCGCGGACGTTTTCTCGCCGAAAAACGGCTCGTCCGACACGGAGTATTCCTCCGTGAATTCAAGCGAAAAGTTCAGGAGAAAACGGAACACGCAGCAGAAGACCGGGCTTTCCGTCGACAGATGCAGATATATTTCAAAATAACCTATAATCGCCGCGGCGGCAGTATGTACGAGCAGTTTTTCGCCGGTCTGTCCGCAGATCGCCGCCTCGTACAAAGACATGCACAATACCATGAGCACGACGCCGGATGAGCCGAATCTGCATTTATGCAAAAGGATGTGACAGCCGAGACTGCAAAGGATAAGATCGTCCGTCAGAGCCGACAGAAGTATATCCGCGGCGCTCGCCGCGCCGCTTTTCGACAGATATCCCTCGGGTACATAAAAACAAGCCGCGAGCGCAAGGATCACGGGTATCGCGGCAAATAAAAGATGTTTTTTTATGCTCCTTTTCTCTTCTTTTCCGTGCCTGCCCAAATAAACCGCGACGGAAACGATCATTAAAAGCTCCGCCGATAATTCGGTCAGATGAAAAGGGGTATTGACGGAAAAATTACCGTCCGCATATCTTGCAAAAAGCGTCAGAACGACCGCAAGCACCGCGGCTGTAATATACGCCGCGGTGCCCTTTATACGTTCATTGACGTCTTTTGCGTTCTTCATTTACGTGGACTGACCCACTCCCAACGCGACGGCGAGTTTGGACGCCGGCATCGTCTGGACTATGATCCTGCCCGGTCCTTTAACTATCGTATTGAAGAAGCCCTCGCCGCCGAGCAGCTTGTTCTTCAGACCGGCGACGGAAACGATATCCATCGTACAGGTCGCTTCCATCATTGCGAGATAACCGGTGGCAAGTATCTTTTCCTCGCCCGCCTTGAGATCGTATTCTACGGCGTGACCGTCTATTTCAATGAAAGCGGTGCCGTTTCCGGTAAGCTTCTGCATGATGAAGCCCTCGCCGCCGAAAAGACCGGCGCCGAATTTTCTCTGGAAGAATACGGACATCTCAACCGTGGGCTCGCAGGCGAGAAACGCTCTTTTCTGCACGATTATCGGCTTATCCGGCGTTATCTGTATCGCCAATATAGAGCCCGGGAAGCTCGATGCGAATGAGATCTCACCCGGTCCTCCCTCCGCCGTGTAGACGTTCTGGAACAGGGATTCACCCGAAAACATTCTGCCGAACGCCTTTCCCGCACCGCCGTTGCTCGTTGTTTCCATCTTCATGTTCGTCGACATCCAGCTCATACCGCCGCTCTCGGTGATCATTTTCTCGCCCGCAGCAAGTTCGCAGTGGACTACCGGGAAAGGTTCTCCCTCAATTCTGTACTTCATTTGTGTCCTCCTTTAAAATATTTCTTTCTCTTGTAAGGTCTTTGACCCATATATGTCTTCTGAAATGGAGCATGACCCAGGGGATCTTGCCTATTTCATCGATACACGTGAATAAATAAACGATATATATGTTCCACCCGAACACAAAGGCTGACAAAAACGAAAGCGGTACGGCGATGCCCCACATAGTGGCGGCGAGGCTGTACATATCGAATTTCGTATCTCCGCCCGCGGCAAAAATGCCGTTTATCAGAATGGTGTTTATACACCGCGCTATCATATACACGGCCATTATCAGCATCATTCCCGTCAGATTCTGTTTTGCCTGCTCCGTCAGCTCTGCGATTATAAGCACGAGCGGGATCAGCGCAACTATAATGACGGCGGTAACAAGCCCGCACAATACGGATATGAATACCATTTTATCGCCGTATTTTCTGCCCGTTTCAAGGTCGCCCTCTCCGAGACGGTTTCCCACTACGATACCTCCCGCGGACGCAAGACCGTTGCAGACACAGCACATAAGGTCACGTACTACCGCGGATACGGAGTTTGCCGCCGCCGCGTCGCCGCCCAGGTGTCCCATAACGGCGGTGTACGAGGTAAAGCCGACTCCCCACAAAAGCGACGCGCCGAGCACGGGAAGACAGCATCTGCGGAAATCCGATGAAAGCAGTTTGTCGCGGAAAAACAGCCGTTTTATATCCGGGCGTATAAACGTTTTTCCGAACGATGAACCGACAGCCCATATGATCTCGACCACGCGTGCGATAAGAGTAGCCGTCGCCGCGCCGCGGACGCCCATTGCGGGGATCCCGAATAGTCCGAAAATGAACACGGCGTTCAGTCCGATGTTCAATACCACCGCGCCGGAGCTTATCCACGCGCTTCTTCCGGCGTGTCCGCTTATACGCATTATGGACAGATAACACTGGGATATTCCCGTCAGAAGGTACGAAAAGCCCGCTATTTTAAGATATTCCGCGCCGCTCGTCACAAGAACTTCCTCGTGCGCGAAAATATACATAAGATACCGCGGAAAGAATACGCAGCCGATGAAAAACAAAACCGACACCGCGGCGTTTATGCGGAGCATAAGACAGAACACGTCGCTTATCGTCTTTTTATCGCCCTTGCCCCAGTACTGCGCGCCGAGTATCGTACCCGCGCTCGTAACGGAATAAATCACCATATTCTGTATGAACTGTATCTGCGAGGCGAGCGATACGGAGGACATCGAATCCTGATCGAGCCGTCCGAGCATAAACGCGTCCGCCGCCGCTACGGAAGCGAGCATAAGGCTCTGAAATGCGAGCGGAAGCGTCAGCGCGATGAGTTTTTTATAAAAAATCCTTTTTTCTTCTTTGTTCATCACTGAAGCCGATATTTTTTTATTATATTATAACTTATTAAAAAGGAAATGTCAAGTATTTACTTGACAAATATTTGAAGATATATTATAATACAAATACGGGAGGAATAAAAATATGGCGTTTATATCACTTGATTTCTACAGCGAGGCTCTCGGTATGCAGAGCGAGGTTTTCGTTGTAATACCGCAGAGGGGAGCCCTCGGCGAAATAGGCATCGGCAATAAAGCCGAAGATACGAAATACAAGGTATTATACCTGCTTCACGGTCTGTCCGACGACCATACGATCTGGATGCGCAGGACAAGCATAGAGCGCTACGCGTCAAGATACGGCATATGCGTTGTGATGCCGAACGGTCACAGGAGCTTTTATACGGATATGAAATACGGCGGCAATTACTACACGTATATTACAAAAGAACTGCCGGCGCGTATGCGCGAATTCTTCCGCGTGTCCGACAGGCGCGAGGACAATTTCATTGCCGGTCTCTCGATGGGCGGCTACGGCGCGCTCAAGGCCGCTTTGCGTGAGCCGGATAAATACGCCGCCGCATCGGCTTTGTCCGCCGTTACGGATATATCAGAATTCTGCGGCGAGCGTTCCGAACTGTTTACCGCCATTTTCGGCGAAGGACAAGCCGTGCCGGACGA
>CACZOH010000035.1 GCA_902782785.1 uncultured Ruminococcus sp.
ATAGTGGAACAGATAAAGGAATGTCACGAAAAGGACCAGCCCGTGCTCGTAGGCACGATAACGATAGACAAATCGGAGCTTCTGTCAAAGCGTCTTAAGAGAGAGGGCATAGCGCACGTTGTGCTGAACGCCAAATACCATGAAAAAGAGGCGGAGATAGTAGCTCAGGCGGGCTGTCCCGGCGCGGTCACGATATCAACGAACATGGCGGGCCGCGGTACCGATATAATGCTCGGCGGCAACCCGGAATGGCTTGCAAAAGCGGAAATGCGCAGAATGGGCTATGAGGAGACAGTAATAGCGCAGGCGACGGGCACGTCGCAGTCCGTGGAGGAGGACGTTTTAGCCGCGCGCGAGGTCTTCCGCGAGCTTTATCAGAAGCACAAGGAAAAAATAGTGCCGGCTTACGAAAAAGTAAAAGCGGCGGGCGGTCTGTTCATATTGGGTACGGAACGCCACGAGTCAAGGCGTATAGACAACCAGCTCCGCGGACGCGCCGGACGTCAGGGCGACCCCGGCGAGTCGAGATTCTATATCTCCTTTGAAGACGATCTCATGCGTCTGTTCGGCTCCGAGGACAGGATGAAGCGCGCCGTCATGCTCACTCCGGACGGAGTGCCGATAGAGGCGAAGATACTGACGAGCGTTATAGAGAACGCGCAGAAGCGCCTTGAATCAATAAACTTTGAACGCAGAAAGAACGTTCTGATGTTCGACGACGTAATGAATCAGCAGAGAAAGCAGATCTACGATCAGAGAAACGAGATATTGAACGACGGCGATATGCGCGAAAAGATTATGGATATGATCGAGCAGACCGTTGAAGACGCGGCGGCGAGATGCACGGCGTCCGACGATCCCGCGGAATGGGGCTTCGACGAGCTTTTAAGCAAATACCGCGGCATAATCCTGAACGACGGCGATTTCAGATTCACGCCGGAGGAGCTTAAGTCCGTCAAGCGCGAGGATATTGTCGAAGAAATGAAAAAGCGCGCCATGGCGCGTTACGCCGAGCAGGAGGCGATATTCGGCGATCAGATGCGCGAGATAGAGCGCGTGATACTGCTCTCCGTTCTCGATTCGCTCTGGATGGATCATCTTGACGCGATGGACGACGTGCGCGACGGCATAGGGCTTCAGTCCTATGCGCAGAGAAACCCGATCACGGAGTTCAAGCTCGCCGCGTCCGACGCGTACGACGAAATGATAGAGGATATACGTGAAAACACGGTGCGCCGCATACTCTCCGTAAGACCGAGGATGCAGATCAAGCGTGAGGAAGAACGCGAGATGGTGGCGGGCGCTCCCGATAAAACCGTCAAGAAAAAACCGATAGTCAAAAAAGAAAAGGTCGGTCCGAACGATCCGTGTCCCTGCGGCTCGGGACTGAAATACAAGAAGTGCTGCGGAAAACCCGGCGCGGGCGGAAACTGATATGGGCTTCGGAATAACGTTTACGGGATATTTGTTTACGGTCTTTGACACGGGCTTCATAGTAAATGAAGCCCTTCTCGTGTTTGTTTGCAAGATCTTATGCGTTATAGGCTATACCGTTTTGCTCTTTGGCTTATACAGGTTCTCGCGGTATTCGAAATTTGCAAAATACTCTCTGTTTGCGACCGCGGCGCTTGACGCTGCCATGGCGTTTGAAGCCGTGATACAGGGCTTGTGGTTTTTCAGAATAATGAGCGAGCAGACGATGGTGAATATAAGGTTTTATCTTTTCACCGCGATCGCCGTGCTTTTTGCTCTGGCGCAGATCCTTCTGTTTTACGCCGTGTTCGATATGGGGCGGCAGACGGAATGCGAAAAGGTGAAAAAGAGAGGGATACGCTCCGTCGCCGCGACCGGCGCGTTCTGCATAGTGAACACGGCGGCGTCACTGCCCGTCAATTTAGGCGACGTTTTTGCGGTGATTCGGTACGGATTGTTTATCGTACTTACGATAATGAACGCGGTCACGCTCTATACCGCGTACAGATATATATGTCTTGACACGGAGCTTGAAAAGGAGCAGAGCGAATTTTTGAAGCAAAGGACGTTCCGACAGGAAAAGAAGTAATGGAGCCCGATGGAATAATACTCATAGACAAGCCGATGGGCATCACGTCGCATAGCGCGGTAAACCGTATGCGGCGTCTTTTGCGTACTCAGAAAATCGGTCACACCGGCACGCTCGACCCCGACGCGACGGGACTTCTCGTCGTTCTCGTCGGACGCGCTGCAAAGGCGGCGGAATATATAACCTCGGATGAGAAGGAGTATGAAGCCGTGCTCCGGCTCGGAGTCGCGACCGACACGCAGGACGCGGGCGGTGAAGTGATCTTTTCATCCGACGTGATCCCC
>CACZOH010000036.1 GCA_902782785.1 uncultured Ruminococcus sp.
AGCAGGTGTTTGTCTTTCTGGTAGGCAAATCTGCCGTATGTCAGCTTTACCGTTTTTTTGTTTGCCGTATAATAATCGAATTTTCGTACTACTGTACCGTCTCTCATGTCAAGCGTTCTGTTATAGTTTTCGACTTTTTCACAAAGCGATATTTTTTCGCCGTCAACAAAAACGCAGACGTCAACGGGATTTGCCTGATTCGTTATCGCGTGATAGCGTGGCGGAAATCCGGGTCTTTGCCATATATGATGATAATCATAGTATTCATAAATGCCGTTCAACATCGTATTGGCGTCGCTGTTTGCCTCGTCACCGTAAAAGCCCTCTTCAAAAAATCCGCGCAGTCCGATATATCCGTTGGCGACGGTAAAAATCGATTCGTTGTTTTTGTTTGTGCTCTCGCTGTATTCTTTTTCGACTACAAGAAATCCGTCCGGTTCAAACATGACTGGGATGTTTTTATGAATCTTTCTCATATTTTCGTCTCCGTTCCCGTTTTTTCAAGTATTCCGATAATTTCGCTAAGACTGTTTATCGGGTAATCGGTCCTTTCGTATTTTGCCGCGGCGCTTATGCCTATTGCGGTAAAGCCTCCGTTTTTTGCGGCGTCAATTCCGGATTCCGCGTCCTCGACAACAAAACATTCGGCAGGAGGCAATTCAATCATATCAGCTGCCTTCAAAAACACCTCCGGGTCAGGCTTTGCAGCTTTCAAATCGTTTCCGTCCGAAACCGCGTCGAAAAAGTCTCTCAAGCCGATCTTTTCAAGCACAAGGCGGGCGTTTTTGCTTGACGAACCTATCGCGAGCCTGATTCCTTTTTCCTTCAACTTATAAAGTGCGGCTCTGTTTTCATCCGAAACGTCTGAATACGACATTTTATTTAACAGATTTTTGTAAAGCTCGTTTTTTTCGTCGCAATATTTTATTATTTCTTGCTCGCTAAGCGTTATTTTTGCGTCGTTCAGCATCATTTTAAAGCCCTCGACCCTGCCTACGCCCCGCAACTTGTCCATAGTGTTCTGATCTATATTCACTCCGAGTTTTTTCATGGTCTGCTTCCACGCTTCAAAATGATATACATCGGTAGAGCAGATAACGCCGTCAAGGTCAAATATAATTCCCTTTATCATTTTTAATCTCCATTCTTTATTTCCGTCAGCTTGTCGTCATCAGATAACAAATACGCTTTATCCGAAGGAACGGACAGATGAAATTCCGTTTTCCCGTCGTCTGCTTTTTGTACTTCAAGCGTCGGTGCGGTAAGGCTTTTATCGGCTCTTATATAATACTTTTTGTTGTTGTAGAAATAGCCGTTTATCCCGGCGTAATCCATATCTGACGGCAGGGACGGTCTGATCAAAAGTCCTTTCACGTCAGCGTACAAGCCTAAAAACCCGTCGACAAAGAAGAACGGAACAAGGCCGGATTCGGGAAATTCGCCTATAACGCCCTCAACGTATTCGCCGTGCTCGGAATATGAATTGCGGCGCAGAGAGTCTTTATGGAATTCTTCCGTTATAACGTCAAATCTTTTTTTCGCGTCGTCCGCGCCTAAACAATCAAGGCGGGCTTTCAGGTCATAATAGCTTATATAGAATATCGTTCCGCCGTTCTGCATCTGATTGCCGAAGCCGCCGAAGGTATCGGGGGTGCACGGCAGAAGTCCGCCGTGGTCGTACCAGTAATAATTACCGTTTTTGTCCTTTACCTTTGAAACGTCAAGGGTGTTTGATCTTGCGGCGTATTTGAATCTGCCGTATATATCGCCGCCCTTTGACGTGTCGCTATCAATTATCCTTTTGCCGTCAAGCCAGCTATATATCGCGCTCGCCTTGTCCTTATCCGCCGCGCCGTAAGCCAAAGCCATAAAATTAACGAAGGTATATCCGAAATCAAGTCTTTCTCCGTCCGCGTTTACGCCGCCGATAAATCTTTTCTTTTTATCGTCCCAAAAAAGACCGTTGTAACACGCCTTGACCTTATCGGCGTGAGCTCTGTATTTATCCGCTATACCTTTATACTCTTTTGCGGATTTGCAGTCGGCGGCGTTTTGCGACAGATACTCGTATATATCGGCGTAAGCGATAACGGCTTTGTAAAACAGCGCGTTTTCATAAGCGGATTTATACCCGAAGGCGCGGTGTACGTCCCAGTAATTTGACGACATACCGGACGCGGTCCCGTTGTGCGCTGGGTCGAATATCGTCATAACGCCGCTTTTTCCGTCAAGCGTGTTCATCATATAGCTCATCGCTTTGTCAGTCTTTTCTTTTACCGTCTGACCCGATGAATTTTTAAGCTCAAGAAAGCCGCTTATATTGTTTTTTTGCAACAGATAATTTCTTACGGCTATGATATACACGGGGTTAAGCGAATAATGCGCGCCGAAGGTATTATTTATGTGATACTGACCGTCGGGCGTCGCCCATACGTATCCGTCGTCGTCTGACCAGCCGTCGGCGCCTGTTCTCATACGGCGGAGCAGATCGAGATAAATGTCCTTGACCGCCTTATAATCGGTAAAATTGAACTTGAGCCCCGTCCATTCCGCCCACTCGGTCGAGCCTATCATCGCCGAGCCGGTCCGAAACGGCGAGCCGTTCTGTATTTCCCCCATAAGACTGCCTAAAATCTGCGGCTCCGTCTTTGCCGTGCCGAATACCGTCCACATATTATTTAAGTCGGCGTTGTACGTATCTGATTTTGACGTGTAGAATAAAGCCGTTTTGTCACCGTACGCGCAAAGCGATTTAACGGAAAGAGTTTTTTCGGGCGCGTCGGCAAATCTTTTGCTTATAAGCCTTATCCCGTTTGCGGTTATTCCGTCAAGCCGAAACGATAAGGTTTTCCCTGCAGGATTCGGAAAATTCATATAAGGGTCGAATCTGCCCCTGCTGTAATCGTACAGATAATAGTATTTTGGTAAATCCTGCCACATAACGCCGTTATCCGTCGTATATTCGACCGAAATATCTGACGGAAAGCTCTTACATTCGGGCGGTATTTGTACGTCAAATCTGTCAAGCGTATATATCCTGTCAAACAAAACGCCGATATAAAGCGGCTCAAACGGATTTTCCGCCAGTTTTGATTTGAAGTACGTTTCGTCTTCAGTCAGCGCGTTTTCCGCTTTGAATTCGGGGGAGAAGGCGCCCGACGATATAACGGCGGCGGGCTTTATCATATCGCGTCGAATGAAATCTTCGCCCGAAACAAAGACGGTTTTCTTATCGGACCAACCGAAAGATACGCCGTCCTGTAAGCAAATTACCGCCGCGCGCACCTCATATTCTCCCGCCGCCTCGTACGTGTGAAATACGGACGGCTTTGATTTTTTCGACGCGCTGAAAAGACCGGGGCCCCGGTAACTCCACGTGCCGTCGCCCCAGTCAACGATATAATATACGGCGTCTTTATTTGCCGAAAGGAGCTTTGTGTCAGATATTTCTATTGTTACGGAAATATCCTCGCCGGTTTTAACGGTCCGGTCAGGGACAATAACAAAGACGTTTGGCGTTTGTTCTTTTTTGCTCATATCATTCATAATATCATCAGTTATTTACGGTCGCTTTTTGTTTTGAATATCCGTTTTTTATAATATCGTCAAGGCTTTGCCCAAGCTCCGCGTATTTACTGTGGTTTATCTCGATACCCGCTTTTGACGATGAGCCGAGCGCGCGGATTTTGAAATTGTCAAACTTGCAGTCGTTGTTTACGGATATAAGCGATATATATCCTTTTTCGTAATCGGTGCTTTTTACGGAGGTTTTCAACACTTCCGTATCGTCTATATATACCGTAACGTCCGTGCCGTTTGCGTAAATATGCATATTATGCCATTGACGCGGGTCATAGCCCGACGAATTCGGTATTTTATCCTCAAATAAATGTCCGTCCTTGTTGCCCTTTACTATAGGTCCCCACATCGTTATTAAACCGCTTTGCTGCATGAAAACGCCCGCGCCGCCGCCGTCCGTTAAATAATACTTTCCCGGTATCTGCTGACGTATGCCTACTACGGGCCAAAACAGCGTTTCCTGACCTGCTTTAAAATCGACACTTAACTCAAAGTTATCGTAAACATCATATACGCAGGTCATTATAGCAATATTGACCGTGGAGCCGCCTTTATCAATATTCTTCGTTCTTTTGATTGTTCCGTCAGATAACGTCCAGTTTTTCTCCAACGTCTCGGCACGGCGGTC
>CACZOH010000037.1 GCA_902782785.1 uncultured Ruminococcus sp.
ATCAAATGAACGTACTTGTTGTAAACGCGGGCTCCTCAAGCCTTAAGTATCAGCTTTTTGACACGGAGGCGGACAAGGTCCTCGCAAAAGGCATCTGCGAGCGTATAGGCACTCAGACGCCGAAGGGCGTCGGCGCCGAGGGCAAGATCGAGCACAGAAAAGGCGATTCCCCCAAAATAGTCAAAGAGATCCCCATGCCGAATCACGCCGTGGCGACCAAAATACTCGTTGACACGCTGACCGATCCCGAAATAGGCGTTATCAAGGATATGAGCGAGATCGAGGCTGTCGGCCACCGCATAGTTCACGGCGGTCCGTACTTCTATGAGAGCGTTCTCATCACGGACGACGTCATAGAGAAGCTTGAAAAATGCGTTGACTTCGCGCCGCTCCACACCGTTCCGCACCTGATGGGCATTAAGGGCTGCACCGCCGTTATGCCGAACGTACCGCAGGTCCTCGTATTCGACACCGCTTTCCATCAGACCATGCCCGAGGAGGCTTACACATATCCTTTACCGCATGAGCTCTGCGAAAAATACAAGATCCGCCGTTACGGCGCACATGGCACCTCCCACCGCTTCGTCTCCGGCGAGATGATAAAGATAATGGGCGGCAAGGCCGAGGGTACTAAAATAGTCACCTGCCATCTCGGCAACGGCTCCTCCATATCCGCCGTAAAGGACGGCAAGGTCCTCGATACCAGCATGGGCTTGACGCCTCTTGACGGCATCATAATGGGCACGCGCTGCGGCGCCATAGACCCCGCCATAGTTCCGTTCGTAATGGAGCGCGAGGGCTACACACCCGCCGAAATGAACGAGATAATGAACAAAAAGAGCGGATTCCTCGGCGTTTCCGGTATTTCCTCTGACAGCCGCGACATCGAAAAAGCGGCAGCGGAGGGCAATCCGAGAGCTCAGCTCGTTACAAAGATAACCGCGTATCAGATAAAGAAATTCATCGGCGCCTACACCGCGGCGATGGACGGCATCGACGCGCTCGTTTTCACGGCGGGCCTCGGCGAGAACAACCCCGAGCTCCGCTCGAGAGTATGCGCGGGACTTACCTACCTTGGTATAAAGATAGACGAGGAGCTTAACGCCGTATCGCATCACCAGCCGAACATAGTAAAGCTTTCGACCGATGAATCCAAGGTGCTCGTATACCTCATCCCGACGAACGAGGAAAAGGTCATAGCGCAGGATACAGAGCGTCTCGCTCGCGAGTATCTCGCAAAATAACGCAAATTAACAAAAACAAAGGAACTCTCATATCATACAGCAGTATGACAGGAGGGTTCTTTTATGTTTTTACGGGAAAAGTATTTTGCCGCCGCGAATACTTCCGCGGGCTTCGTCAGTTTTTTTGACAGGATATTCGATCCGTCTCTGCTTTCGCGGTTGTATATTATAAAAAGCGGCGCGGGAACGGGAAAATCCACTATGATAAAACGGACGGCGGACGCCGCGGAATCGTGCGGGCATAAGGTTTTGTATTTTTACTGCTCTTCGGATCCTGATTCGCTCGACGGGATACTTATACCGTCGCTTTCATTCGGTCTGACAGACGGCACCGCGCCGCATATGACGGACCCGAAATATCCGTGCGCCGCGGACGCCCTGCTTGATTTTTATCCGTATCTCGACGAGAATAAGCTTTATCATAACAGAGCGAAAATAATCGCGCTGACGGATAAAAACAGGGCGCTGCACAAAAAATCGTCGTCGTACAGAAGATACGCGGGGCTTGCGGGAAGAGAAGCGCTTTCGGTCGTCGTCGGCTGTACGGACGGTGAAAAGCTTGACAGCGCGGTAAAACGCTGCGCCGCGTCTGTAAAGGATGCGGACGGCAAAGCGGAGCACAGACAGATATCGGCTTTTTCCGTTCGCGGCAGAGTCAGATTTGACACGTATGAGCAAATGTCGGAAAAAATCACCGCGGTGTGCGACGAGCACGGCTCGGCTTATATCTTCATGAACGGCCTGAGGTCGGCTCTTCTGGAAAAGGGCGCGGGATTTTATTACAGCACGGATACGCTCCTGCCCGAGAACTGCGAGGCGATATATATTCCGAAAACAAAGGAATGCTTTGTCATAACGGGCAAAGCGTCAAAGACAAACAGGACGGAATATACAAAAGTCATAAATATGAAGAGGTTCATAAACGCAAGCGGACTGAAAGAAGTGCGCGGAAGGCTCAGGATGTGCGAGAAGACGAGGGATATGCTCGACTGCGAGGCGGAAAGACTCATAGCCGCGGCGGGCAGGGTACACGACGGGCTTGAGGAGATATATAAAAACGCCGTCGATTTTGACGGCGTAAGAGCTCTGACAGATAAGATGATAAGAAAATATGTTATCCGAAACAGCTGACGGTTTATTCCGTCAGCCGGCTTATGATCCTGTTTACGTTTCCCGCGCCCATTATGACCGCGGCGTCGCCGGGCTTAAGCGTCTTTTTAAGATAGTCGGCGACAGCGTCAAGGTCTCCCCTGTACGTTCCGTTTTTCGTGTCAGCCGCAAGCTTTTCAGCTGACATACCGAGCGTATCCGTTTCACGCGCGGCGTAGATATCGCAGAATATGACCTCGTCACAGTCGGAAAATGCGTTTATGAACCCGTCGTAAAACTCCGCGGTGCGGGAATACGTATGCGGCTGAAACGCCACGTACAGCCTGCCTTTTGTCTGCTCGCGCGCTATTGAAAGAGTTGCTTTTATCTCGTCCGGGTGGTGCGCGTAGTCGTCGTAGACGCTTGCGCCGCCGCATTTGCCCTTGAATTCAAATCTTCTCGCCACTCCCTCAAATCCGCCTATTCCTTTTGCCGCCGCTCTTCCGCTCACGCCGAGCAGTATGCAGGCGCCGATACAGCAGAGGGCGTTATAAACGTTGTGTATACCAAAAACGCCGAGCTTGATATGAGCGTATTTTTTGCCTTTATACATCGCGTCGAATTCCGGGTACTTTCCGTCCGTTTTAAGATTTTCGGGATACACGTCGGCGGTTTTTTCCATACCGCATTTTATCAGCTTTCCCGTATATCCCTCTATCGCCGCCCTGCAGTTTGAAGAATCTGTATTGACGACGGCGCAGGGCGACTGCGAAATATATTTTTTGAACGATTTTATATAATTGTCCACGTTTCCGAAATAGTCGGCGTGGTCAAAGCCTATGTTCAGCACAAGCGCGATCTGCGGGAAAAACGAAAGGAAGGAATCGGTATATTCGCACGCCTCAAAGCAAAGTACTTTGTCCGAGCCTTTTCTGTATGAGGAATTTATATCGCGCATAACGGCGCCGTTCAGTACCGTGGGATCGAGCCCGGCTTCCGCAAGCGCCGCTCCCAGCATGGCGGTGGAGGTGGATTTGCCGTGCGTTCCCGCAACTCCGACGGACTGTTTGTAAAACGTCACCACGTAACCCAGAAAGTCAGCGCGGCGTATGAGGGGGAAGCCCCCGTTTTTCGCGTATGCGTATTCCGGATTATCCTCGTGTATCGCGGAGTTGTAGACGAATACCGTATAGCCGCGGCAGTTGTCCGCGTTATGCCCCTCAAAGACCTTTATCCCTTCTTTTTCAAGCGCCTCCGTGACGGACGAAAGAGTTCTGTCGGAGCCCGCCGTACGCGACACCTTCTTCGACGCTATCTCCGCAAGGCTCGACATTGAGACGCCGCCTATCCCTATAAAATACACGTTGTCTTCTTTCGTCAATATACTTGCTATGTTTTCCGGTGAATAATAATCAAAATTCGGCATAAATAAATACAAATCCTTTTAAAAATGAATTAAAGAAAAACCCTGAAGAAAATTAAACAGAAACTCACAAACTGTTAAACAACAGTTTATTAAAACATATATCATTTTTTTGACCCCGGTATTATAATGTTTGACATAAAAAGCATAAATATGATATTTATTCAATCCCATAAAAGGAGGACGTAAAATGGAGATCAGCGGTGTAAAGGTCAGAAAAGCCTTTGAGGATGGAACCATGAGAGCGATCGTGTCCGTTACTTTTGACAATCAGATAGCGGTCCACGATATAAAAGTTATATATGCCGGTGAAAGATATTTCATCGTTATGCCTTCACGTAAGGTCGCTGAAAACTCGTTCCGTGATATCGTACATCCCATCAACTCCGAGTTCCGGGCTAAACTTGAAAAGGCGGTCATAGACGCTTATTTTGAGCAGAAGGACGCTTTGCTTGACGAAGCCCGCGCAGCGGCTGAGGCATCACAGGAAACGACAGAGGAATAAGCCGATACCGGCTACCGGTCGCCTTTAACGGGCGGCTTTTTCCGTTTTATACTTTCTTTTCACGCGGCGGCGTATCTTTATAACGTCTCTGATCATTTTCAGCGCGTCTGAAAACACGTGCACCTTTGACTGCCTGTGATTTATTATCTTCACCGGCAGCTCTCCGATTTTATAGCCGAGCGCGGACGACGTCATGATCGCCTCAAAATCAAAAGCGAAGCCGTCCGTCTCGCACCTTGAAAAAATATCGTGCGCGGCTTTTTTCGTAAAGCCCTTGATGCCGCACTGCGAATCGGATAAGCGGAAGCCGCCGAGAACGCCGAGCAGTTTTATATAAGCCTTTGACGCAAATCTGCGCAGGGCGGTGTAGCCCTCGTAACCGTCATCCGTAAGATTTCTGCTGCCGACGACCATATCGACGTCCTTATTCTCTTCAAGATATTTCACTGCGTCGCCTATGACGCCCACGCCGAAGGCTACGTCGCAGTCCGTGAATATCGCGATATCTCCATCCGAGGCGAGCATGCCCGTGCGAACGGCGCAGCCCTTGCCGCGGTTTTTTTCATATCTTAGAAGCTTTACGCGGTCGTGGTCCTTTGCGTACGACAAAACGGCGTCGCCGCAGCCGTCGACCGAGCCGTCGTCCGAGAAAATAAGCTCGTAATCTTCAAAATTCGAGGACAGATATTCGTCGAACTGTCTGACCGACGATGCGATTATCGACGATTCGTTATACATTGGTATGATGACAGATAATTTCATATTCGTCAGCCTTCGTAAACGCCTATGAGCTTTGCGTGGAGCGCCCAGCGCATATTGTCGCCTCTCACGGTGCAGGTGGAAAGCGTCAGGATCTTTGAATCCTTGTCAAACGTGATATCCTTCTGGAAAATGGATTTTTTGCGGCATTTTTCACAGAACTCCAGAAAATCCTCGTCGCTCTTGAACGTCGTTTGTATATAGTTGTACCCGGCGTTAGTGTCATAGACGGAGAACAGCTCGTACGTGTAAAGACCGTCCGGCGTTATTATGTTTATGACCTGATTGCGAAACGCCTCCTCGTCGACGGCGAAATCAAGCAGCGGAGCGAACATTATGCGCGCCGTGTTCATATTGTGACCGTATATTATCAGATTCCTGTTCCTTAAAGCTTTTCTTGAACAGCGGTAATCCGCAAAAACTGAACCGTAGCGCGTTTCGCTGCCGTTGTATTCGCGGTAGAGGTAATAATTGTTGTCAGCCGCCTGCATGACGATATAGTCTATGGAGGTTCCCGGCACGTCTATCCAGCCGTAAACGTCGGGATATAAGCGCCATTTACCTATAAACTGCGAGCGCTTCGTTTCAAAATATTCGTTATATTCTTTTTTCTCAAGTATCGGAACGTCGCCCGGGCCGACAACGTCCATGGACTGACCGAGCTGCAGGTTTTCCGTCGCGCGAAGCGATTTATTCTGCGTGGACACAAGTTCATCCTTTATTTCTCCGCTTGCAATTTTTGAAAAATACTCGTTCAACTGCTGTTTTTCGGCGTACTGCAGAGCGTACGACGCAACGTATCCCGCCGCGCCCAAAAACACGAGGAAGCATAAAAGCATCGCCGTATATCTTATGGCGCCGCCGAGCGCCGTTCTTATAAGCGTTTTTCTCGTTACCTCGTTTCTGTGCGACAGGTCGGACGGACGGGCGCCGGAAAGCTCCCTTGTGAAATCCGTCCCGCCGTTTTCAAATCCGGAGTGCAGAACGCTGTCATTTGAATTTTCAATACCGTTTTTTTTCATATACGTTTCCCTGATCAGAATTACTGTCTTATTATTATATATTCAAAATTTTAAGTATGCAAGGGAATTTTTTGTATTTTCATGTTTTTATGGCGCGCGCGGCTGTTTTTTTCGCCCGCCGGCATAAAAATCGTGAACAAAATATACATTATAAATAACGCGCCGATAAAGAAGCGCCGCGTTTTTAAAAGCCTTTTATTCATATTTTCAATTTGCAGTTTCAAGTCAGTATGCCGTACATTCTCATAGGACCGAAGATCAGACTGAGTCCGCTTCTGCCGCCGCTTCTGTTTCTGCTTTTCCGCTCCGGCGCACCGTTGCTGTCCGCGTGCGCGGCGGTCGCGATACACGAAGCGGCGCACGCCGCGGCGGGCGTTTTTCTGCGCCTTGAAGCGGAAACCGTGACCGTCTCGCCGCTCGGCGCGGATATAAGGTATAAGGGCGTTATACCGTACGGAGCGGAGGTGACGCTCGCGCTGGCCGGTCCCGCCGCAAGCGTTTTGTCCGCATTTGCCGCGCTTTTCTTCCTGCGCGAATACTTTTCCGTAAGTCTTGTGTACGGGCTTCTTAACCTTGTGCCCGTCCCGTGTCTCGACGGCGGAAGAGCCCTGTACGGTATTCTGCATATACTCGCGCCCGCGGAAAAAGCGGACGCTTTATGCCGCGCGGTGAACGTCGTTTTTTTGATGCTTCTTTATCTTTTTTCCGTTTTTCTGCTCTTTTACACCTCTTTCAACGCCTCTCTTTTGTTTTTATGCGCTTATATATTTATAAATTCCTACGTTAAAATGGCTTAATCTGACGCAAAACGGCGGTTCTTTGCGCATTTTTTTGAAAATTTGGTTTTTTTCTTTTGAAAAGTATTGCATTTTGGAAAAAATGTGGTATAATGAAGAAGATAAATAAGGAATCGGTCTTCACATGACCGATCGTCGGCTCGTCCGATGGGGCGGGGGCGAATGCCCTGAACGTCCGTGTGTTATATCTGGATTTTTAATCCTTTGCGGTTTTTTATCTGTATATGACGCCTTATAAAAGAATGGTAACA
>CACZOH010000038.1 GCA_902782785.1 uncultured Ruminococcus sp.
AGCTGTTTTCAAAATCATTCTTAATATCAGAGCGGTTAGAACAAGCTGAAAGAAAATAACCCACTATGACACTTTCTCTATTCGAAAGAGGTCAAAGTGGGCTTGTTTCTTCTTTACGTTGCCACTCTCTTGAGGCTCTTTTTTTTATTTCTCAAATCTCGTCCGCGCGGATCGTTGTAAGACCGTTTTTGTAAAGATACGTTTCAAACGAATAAGGTGCGAGGCTTATTTCAAATTCCGCTCCGTCGATGACAAGATTCGCAGAGCGTTCAATTTCCGTCGGGTTGAAGACGCGTATGACGTCGCCTTTTCCGTATTCGCTTTCCTTGTACGCGGTGACGGTCAGGCAGTCGTCGCCTTTCAGTATAAGTCCATCCTTCGGCTTTTCTCCGTCGCCGGACGGGAAGAACGACATACAGTACGGCGCCTCGCAGTACTGCTGCGTCAGCCTTTCCGCGCGGTCAAGCAGCGCGGTCTTTTCGCCGCCCGTTATCCTGAATTCAAACGTCTGCTCGCTCATATCCATATGAGGCATGAATCTGTCGTCCGGCATCACGCGCCTGTCGCCGAGCGGATGAGCCGTGTACGGAACGGTATGGAGCAGGGAGATCCTGTATTCGTCCCCCTCGACGCTTGAACCGTAGGTCGATCTGCCGCGTATCAGAACGGCGCTGCCGCCCTCGTCTATCAGTTTGTATCTCTGCGACACGGTCTCGTCCCCGTTCGTCAGAAGCGCTTCTCTGCCGTACGGGACCTGACCGACGACGCCGTCGAGCCTTGTCGCCGGCAAAGCGAGCTTTACCATTTTCAGCTTTTCGTCAAGTCTTATCCTTATCGAAACGTCGATCACGGCGGTGTGCTTTGACAGTCCGTATCTGACGTACGCGCGCGAGGTGCCGTAACCGAAGACCGCCTCTATGACCGTGCGCACGCTTCCGTTCTCTATTACGCGGACGGCCGGTAGTTTTCCGGTCGCGCAGTATTTCGCCGTCTCCTCTTCGTCAAGGAGAGAAAAGCTTCCGAGCAGGCTGCGGTACGACGTTACCGTCATACCCCATGCGTCAGCCTTGTCCTCAAGCACGTCTATGCGGCAGGCGTTATGCAAAAGCTCCTCTCCGTCAACAGAATAAGACGAGATAAGCCCCGTGTTTTTGCCGATCTTAACGCGCATCCTGCCGTTATCGAAAACAAATTCACCGTTTTCGTCGGGCAGCTGTTCGGGCTTTTGCTTTTTCTTCTCCTCGAACCTGCAGTTGAAGCGCGTTACGCCGCACGGCTTTGCCTCTGCGTAAAAGCTGATGCGCTTGCGCCAGTCTATCGGTATGTTTGAAAGCTCCTTTTCCGGCTGGCACGGGATCTCGGAGCCGTTTTCGTCGTACAGATGCGGATATTTTACCGTGTCGCCCCAGCCCTGGTCCCAGAGCATGAATTCACATTCGTATATCCCCTTTACCGGGTACGGATGCGGATTGTAAACTATCACGGGTATTTCGTCGTCCTTCGCCTTCTTTTGTCCCGCGCACATCGCGAAGGTGGATCTTGCGCGCAGCTTCGTCAAGGTATCGTACGCGCCGCCGAGCTGTCTTATGCCCATCGCCTCGACCGGCTCGACCGAGGAGCCCGGCAGATAATCGTGGAACGTGGCGAACAAAAGCGCCTTTTCCGCCTCCGTCAGAAGTTCCTTCGGATATTTGTGCGCAAAGCGTGAGAGCATACACATTTTTTCCGTCCCGTAATACATATCCTCAAGCGCGCGAAACATTGATTTCAGCTTCGCCTGGCTCGTGTAACAGCCGACCGCCCACGGATTTATGCTTTTGTCCCATACGGGAAGCTCCGTTTTGTCAAGCTTATCAAAATAGTCGTTCGGAGCGGCGTGAACGACCCTGTCGCCGTTTTTCTCCGCCTCCGCCATCAGCCTGTCGAGGTTGTCGAGGTCCTTTTCGGAAGCGCCGCCGCCGTGGTCGCCCACTCCCCACAGACATATACCTGTCCCGTTGTCTTTAAGGGCGTTCAGATGGCCCCGCGCCTTTAAATGCGCCGTGTAAAGCCCCGTGCCGTAGCCGTCGGGCTGACGCTCGCCGATTATTTCCGAACCGTTGAAGCCGACCCAGCGGTAGCTGTTCGGCATTCTGATCAGGCCGTCGTCCGGGCGGCAGTGTATATAATATTTATATCCGCATTTTGATAGGATCTGCACGAGTCCGCGGCTGTGACCGAAGGAATCGTAGTTGTTTGCAACGTCCGGGATAACGCCGAATTTCTCATAGAAATATTTGCGTCCGTACGCCGCCTGCCGTACGAACGTCTCGCCCGACGGCATATTGCAGTCCGGCTGAACGTACCAGCCGCCGACTATGACCCATTTTCCTTCGCTGACGAGTTTTTTGATCTCCGCGAAAAGCTGAGGCTCGTATTCCTCCACCCATTCGTAAAGCACCGCCTCGTTGTGGCAGAAAACGTAATTGCCGCGCTCGCGGCAGAAGCTCGCCGCCACGCGGAACGTGGAGACGGCCGCGGCGGCTCCCTCGTCCCATTCCCATTGCCAGACGGGGTCAAGATGAGCGTTTGAGATCAGATAAAGCGTTTTTTTCATATTACACCTCGCATAAAGCGGACAGTCCGTCCGCGGAATAAGCGCCCGCGCGGTTTATCGCCGCGGCGCTGTTTTTGTTGAAATTCGTGTGTCCTATAAATCTGTACAGCTCGGAGACTTTATCGACGAACTGCTCCTCCGTTTCGCATTTTGCGGAGGCGAAGCGCAGAAGCGCGTATTCGCAGACGATGCCGCAAAGCGCCGCCTTTATATCGGCGCCCGGGAAATCCGTTATGAACATACGGTTGACGATGAGATTTTCATACCACAGACCGGCTTCGGGGAAACGGCTGTCAAATGAGGCAATATCCCCGTACAGCCGCTCTTCGCCGTCCCTGTCCCTTCCGTACCCGCAAAAATCCTTATACACGATCTCGTCAAAGCGCTCCGACGCCTCCGCCATGATGCCCGTATACATAGCGAGCAGACCGAAATGTAAATACGTATAGCCGTGCCCGAAAACGACCGGCAAAAGCTCTTTGATACGCTCCTTCAAAGGTTTTTCGCGGTTTTGGAGAGCTTTTACGTACGTTGAGGCAGGCTCCGGCAGAGGCGAAGAAAACGAAAGCGGCGCGCCGCGCATAAGCATCTCGACGACGCGCTCACAGCTTGCGCTGCACCCCGCGTGCGCGTCCGTGAACGAGCGCGGATACATACGGCAGACGGCGGGCAGGACCTCCTCGCCGCACGCGATCTGAAGCGAACAAAGCCCCTCGCCGTTTATAAGCCGGCATTTGCCCGTGTACGAAGGCTTCATCATCGCATATCTTTCGGGCGACGGATCGTCGACCGGGGCGAGCGCGACGTCGAGCGACGAGCGAAGGTCCGCGGGACAGTCCAGCCCCAGCAGTCTGAAATATTCCGTATCGGACACCGTTATTCCCCACCCGCCGCAGCAGACGCGGCGGCAGGCGCCGCATTTGCACTTGAATTTATCGTAATAATCCGTATATATCCTCATTTTGCCGCCCTCTTGCTTTTTGTTTATTTTATCACAAAAACACGTAAAAATCAATAGTTTTTTTGATTTCACGTTATGACTTTCGTCGGCACGGCGTACGTGGAGAATCTGACGTTCTGCGATACGTCAAAATTGTCCACGGCTTTGATAAGTCCGACGCATCCGATCTGAAACAGATCGTCGGAGTTGTCGCCGCGCTTTTTTATTTTGCTCACCTCCGATAAAACGAGCTTGAGATTTGAGGTGATGAATTCCTCGCGCGCCGCCCGGTCGCCCGCCTTGACGCGCTCCATAAGGGCGCGCGCCTCCGTATCGGACAGCGTCTTTAGCTGTGACGTGTTTATGCCCGTCACAAGCACTTTGTTGTTCATATATAAAATTCCTTTTTTTGATATTATCTGCGCATCGCGCATATATATTATTGCCGCCTCTTTTTCCGCGCCGCACCGGTATTTCGCCTGTATTTTTTGCCAAATCCGTTTTCGGCGTGATTTTTTCATCGGATTTAATAAAAATCACCGTTTTTTACATAAAAGTATTTGACAAATCAAAAAAAATATGGTAATATATAATGGAATATATATAGGAAAATACAAAAGGGCCGAATGAAACGGAAAATTGATTACAAAGATTATCTTGATAAGGTAAAGGGCTGTTTTGCCGGCAAGGCGGCGATAGGCACGATGGGCGCTCCGTACGAGGGCGTTAAAATGAGAATGGAGCTGAAATACCGTCCCGAGATGACGGACGCCGCGCTTCCGAACGACGACCTTGACCTGCAGGTCCTGTGGCTTGACGTCGTACAGAAATACGGCGCGGATTTCACGTCAAGACAGCTGTTGCAGCGCTTCTGCGAATACTGCGACTATTCGCCCGGGGAATACGCCGTAATGCGCAAAAACTACCTGTGCGGGATATACCCGCCTTATTCGGGAAGCTACAGAAACGATTTTTACAGACAGGGCATGGGCTGCCCGATACGCTCCGAGATCTGGGCGTGTCTCGCGCCGGGCGAGCCGAAGCTCGCGGCTGAATACGCGAGCCGCGACGGCGTGCTCGATCACGAGGGAGAATCCGTCTACGCGGAGATGTTCTTTGCGGCGGCGGAGGCGGAGGCGTTTTTTGAATCCGATATGGAGAGGCTGATAGAGGTCGGTCTGTCCGTGATCCCGTCCGACTGCAAATTCGCCGGACTTGTGAAATACGTCTGTGAGCTTTGCGAAACGTATTCCGATATGGAGACGATACACGCGTGGATCCTCGACAGATACGGTCATCCCGACTGCACAAACCTGTTTCAGAATATGGGCGTTACGCTCGCGGCGCTTCTGCTCTGCGGCGGCGACCCGATAAAAACGGGAATGACGGCGCTCAACTGCGGCTTCGATACGGACTGCACCTGCGCCTCCGCCGGCGCGATGCTCGGCATAATTTTAGGCGGCGAGAGCTTTTCCGAGCTTACGGGACTGTATGATCTGAAATACGTTTTATCAGTAAGATCGGAGGGACACGGCGACAGGACGGACGTTTTGGCGGAGCAGATAGCTTCGCTCGGCACAGCGCTTCCGCACAACAAAACGGAAATAGAAAACGCGCCCGACGCAAAATACGAGTTTGAGCCCGCGCCCGATTACGTTTTTGAATACGAATACAGGGGAAAGCCCTGCGTTTCCCCGTGCAAGAGCTGCAAGGTCGATATCAAAATCAGGCACAAGGGCAGAATCGACGGCAGACTTGTGATAAAATGCCCTAAAACGCTCTGCTGTTTAAGCGGCGAGGCTTTGGCTGAGGGCGAGGACGAGGTCATAATAAAGCGCGAGTTTGAAATAGTGGCGGGAACGCGCGTCTTTCCGATGAAAAACGTGATAGAGCTTGAGCTCCATACGGAGGACGGCGTTTATACGGACAGCTTCGGCATCTGCTGCGCCGACGTGTGGCGCGTGGACGGACCGATCTGGCGCACGGAGCCATCGCTTGAGCCGACGGCGCTCGAGGGCGGAAAAAGCTACTGGAGCCTTATGAAGCCCGGGAAGACGGAGGGAGAAAACGCCGACAACGTCCGCGATTTCCACCTTGATTTCGCGCGCGACACGGATACGGAGTATCTCGACCGCGACAGTCTGTTTGAATATTTTAAATGGGGCTATCTCGACGGACGGATAAAACGGTATTTCTACAGAGAGGAGGACAGCTTCAAGCTGTCTGATATATCCGGCTTTTACGGTCCGTGCGTGTTCTATATGTCTCAGATACTTTTGTCCGATACGGAAAAGGACGTGTATATACAGTTCGGCAGAAGCGCGCCGTTCGAGCTTTACCTGAACGGAGAGCTGCTCGCAAAGCGCGACGACTGCGACACCTTCACGTCGGAGAACGTGCATATAAGCGGTGTTAAGCTGAAGGCGGGCGAAAACCGTCTGGTCCTGCGCCTTACTCAGATAAACGCGGACAGCAAATGGTCTCTTGTGTTCTCGTACGGCGCGACGTGCGCGGAGCATCTGACGGACCTTTCCAGCAAGAAAATATAAAGACGGGGAAAAACGAAAAGACCCCCGGTCTCATTACCCGTTTGCAAATATAAATTTTATATAAAGGAAGAAGGTAAAAATGAAAAAGCTTATTGCATTCCTGCTTGCGGCGCTTACCGCCGCCGTCTGTTTTGCAGCCTGCGCCCAACCCGATACCGGCACGCAGA
Organism: uncultured Ruminococcus sp.; assembly: GCA_902782785.1. GTDB lineage: Bacteria > Bacillota > Clostridia > Oscillospirales > CAG-272 > UBA1248. Next base: position 6,253 of record CACZOH010000038.1, read on the forward strand.
CTACTGCGGCAGAAACGAAAGACGCGGTAACGACTGTTGAAGCGGCGACTACCGGAGAAGAAACGTCAATAGATACGGGCGATTATCAGGCTGATCTGCCGAACGAGATATTCGGCGGAGATTTCAACATCTTATGCGAGGGCGCTTTCTGGGGAACGAAAGACAACCTCTACTATGAGGAGTCGAGCGACGACCCGGTAAACGACGCCGTCTGGCGCCGCGTCGACAAGCTCTATGAGCAGTTTGAGGTGGAGCTGTACGTGACCGAGTCCGCAAACACGACGACCGACCTCAAAAACAGCGTAAAATCGGGCGACAAGGCGTATGACGCCGTAGTTGCGAGAATGCCGCTCATCGCGTCCAGCGCGGAAAACGGCGACCTGATGAACCTGTACGACGTTGAGGGCATAAACCTTAAAAAGAGCTACTGGGACCAGAGCGCAAACGAGAAGCTCTCCATAGGAAACAAGCTGTTCTATTCGGTGGGCGATATAATCACCGTTGAGGATGCCTGCACCTGGACGATGATGTTCAACAAAAAGCTCGCAGAGGCGCTCGACCTTGAGGACCTCTATCAGGTGGTCAAGGACGGAAGATGGACGTTCGACTATTTCTACACCACGATGAAGGACTGCGGCTTCTCAAAGCCGAACGATCAGGGCGAATGGGACTATATGGCTTCCTACGCGTTTTCAACGCACAGAGATATGGCTTACGGCTTCTTCTATGCCGCCGACCTCTCCTTCATACAGAAGGATAACAACGATATGCCGTTCCTCGACGCCACTAACAACGAGAAGATACAGAACGTTCTGAGTTACTCCCTTAAGGTCATGCGCGATACGCAGATGACGATAGACGCGCACAAATGGACGCACGTTGACCCGTGGGCGACAAGACTGACCGAGGCCGCTTTCAAGGAAGACAGAGCGCTGTTCTACGCGGAGGTGCTTTCAACGATAATCAGCCTCCGTTCAATGGATACGGACTTCGGACTTCTGCCCATGCCGAAATATGATCAGGCGCAGGAGCATTACGTGACGTTCGTCAACCCCGCCGCGTCGCTCGTAGGCGTGCCGATATATCAGAAGAATAATGAGAACGCGAGAAGAAGCGGCGTCATACTTGAGGCTATGGCGTACTACGGACACGAATACGTAATGCCCGAGTTTATAGAAAAGGCGATAAAGGGCAAATCCACGCGCGACGTTGAGTCCATAGAAATGCTTGAGATCCTGTTCAAGAACAGAATGTACGACCTTGGTCTTATAAACGACTGGAGCAACATAGCGTCCGGATATTCCGATCTCGTTTTCAATAACAAGAGCGATTACGCAAACCACTATAAGAAGGTATCAAAGAGCGCCATAAAGAAGCTTGACAAGTTCCTTGAAAAGATAAGCGCGTTATAAAAACCGATCTCATAAGGACCGCCGCGGCGGTCCTTTCAACTTGCAGACAAAGTGTTTATTCTTTAAACAACTCCTTTCGTCACGACAAAATGTCGTGACACCTCCCTCAAAGAGGGAG
>CACZOH010000039.1 GCA_902782785.1 uncultured Ruminococcus sp.
ACAAAAACCGACTGAAACAAGGATAAGCTTTCCTTACTTCAGTAGGTTTTTTATTGACTGTCCTTTAGAGCACCACGCTCATAAGGAAGTTTTTTCACCTCACGTTCGAGTGGTGAGTAAGTGCGCGCTTAATAAAAGCAGACTGAGAACAAAATCAGTCTGCTTTTTCGTGTTCAACAGGTATAATGAAGACGTTCGCTTCGCTCTGAGCCCTTTTCTCACAGATCCTCTTCCTCGTGCGATTTGAAGCCCTCGCCGAACACGGACGTGGCTTTTGTGACTATCATAAACGCCTTTTTGTCCTCCTCACGGACGATGTCGCGCGCCTCGGGCAGGGATCGCATACGCAAAACCGCCATGAGCACCTCTTTTTCCTGTCCCGTGTACGCGCCTTTTCCGGACAGGACCGTGGCGCCGGCGTCAAGCTCCGTAAGTATGCGGTTCGCTATGCTCTCCTTTGAATTGCTTATTATATACACGAGTCTCGCGCCGTCGCCGCCGTAGAGCACCGAATTGAATACTGTCATATAAACGGTGAGCGCGAGCGCGGCGTAAAGCGCAATATCGAGATTTTTGAAAACTATGCCGGACACCGTTATGACGACGCCGTCGATCAGAAGAAACAGCGTTCCCGTCCTGACGTAGCGCAGTCTGCGGCGCAGGACGCGCACTATTATGTCTATACCACCCGTAGTCGCGCCCGCGCGGAAAACGAGCCCTATGCCGACGGCCTGAAGCGCTCCGCCCGCAAGCGCGGCGAGAAGCAGATTGTCCGTAAGCGGTCCCGCAAATCTTCCGAAGACCTCCATCATCGCGCTTGACAGCACGACCGAATAAATGCTTGAAAGCAAAAACCTGAAGCCGAATTTTACGACGCCCAAAATCATTATCGGGATATTCATAAGCACGATTATGATACCGACGGAAAGCGGCTCCGCAAAATGGTTTATGATGATAGCGATACCGGATACGCCGCCCGGCGCCAGACTGTTCGGGTCGAGGAACAGCGCTATCCCCGCGGCGTATATAACGCTTCCGAGCGTTATAAGAAGATAGTCCTTTACCGTCTCCTTTACCGTTTTTTTCTTTTTTGTCACGTTGACTTCGCTTTTTGCGTCTTTTTTCATCTTTATTGTCTTCCTTTTTCCGTTATCTTTTTATATAATACCATAATTTTTCCCTTTTTTCAAGTCGGATTTTCTTCAAAAGCCGCAAAAGTATTGATTTTCTTATAAAAATATGATAAAATACGTGAAAAAGGGGAGAGCAAATGAAAAGACTTGACACAGTACTGTCGCTTCTGACGCCGGGCTGCCGCATAGCCGACATAGGCTGCGACCACGCGTATATACCGATAAAAGCCGTCCTTTCGGGCGCCGCGTCCTTTGCGTACGCGTCCGACGTCAGAAAAGGTCCGCTTTCGCGGGCGGAGGAAAACGTGCGCGCGGCGGGTCTTTCGGACAAAATAGTCCTGCGGCTCGCAAACGGGCTTGACGGCGCGGAGGAATTCTCGCCCGACACCGTGATAATCGCCGGCATGGGCGGCGAGCTTATCGCCGATATAATAGAAAGAGCCCCGTTTGTAAAAAATCCGCGCATAAGCCTTATCCTCCAGCCGATGACGGCGCAGGACAAGCTGAGAAAATACCTCTTGTCATCGGGCTTTGAGATCCTGCGCGAGCGCGCTGCCAAGGAGGAGCGGCGCGTGTATCAGCTTTTTCTCTGCTCGTACACAAAGAAAAAGCAGATATATTCCGACGCCGAGCTGATCGTCGGCAAAAACCACGAGGACAGGGAGCTCGTCCCCGCGCTTTACAAAAAATACGTGTTGAAATATGAAAAAATAATAAAAGGAAAAGAAGCGTCCGGCGCGGACGTCTCCTTTGACAAAAAAATATACGGGGAATTGAAAGAAAAATATGAAAACGCTGAAATTATATGAGCTGCTTGAAGAAAGAATACCGTCCGCTTTATCGTGTCCGTGGGACAACGACGGGCTTTCCGTCCTGCCTTATAAGGACCATGAGAGCAAAAGGATCCTCATAAGTCTTGACGTGCGCGGCAGCGTGATCGGATACGCCGAAAAAAACGGGTTTGACACGGTGATAACGCATCACCCTCTCATTTTTGCAAAGCTGTCCGAGCTTAACGGCTCCACCGTGCCGTCGGAAAAGGCGGTGAGGCTCGTACGCGCGGGTATCGCCGCGATGAGCTTCCACACGAGATACGACGCGGTCGACGGCGGCGTGTCAGATATACTCTGCGAAACGCTCGGTCTTTCGCCCGACGGCAAATTCGGCGAGGGGGACTGCGCAAGGCTCTGCACGTCCGACGCCGTCACGTTCGACGCTTTTGCAAAAAACGTAAAGGGCGTTTTCGGTCCGGCGCATTTCTTCTGTGAAAAAGCAGGCGACAGCGTGCGCCGCGTAGCCGTATGCGGCGGCTCGGCGGGAGATTTCACGGACGAGGCGCTTGCGCTCGGTGCGGATACGTTCGTCTGCGGCGAGATGCGGTATCACTCCGCGATCGACGCGGCGGACGCGGGGCTGAGTATCGTCTGCGTCGGCCATTACGAATCCGAGGCGCCCGCGCTCGGACGTCTTTGCAAAACCGTATCGGAAATAAGCGGCGCGTATACGGAAATTTACGGGGTATCGCAGTATGTCGTTTGACGGATTTACCGCCGCGGCGGTCGTATCGCAGATAAACGCGGAGCTTTCGGGCAGCCGTGTTGAGCGTGTGAACGCGCCGACGCAGGACGAAATAGTTCTGAATCTGCGCACGGAGGACAGACGCAGCGTAAAGCTCTGCCTCTCCGCTTCATCCAATATACCGAAGGTCAACATAACGGATGTCGTGAAGGACAACCCCGCGCAGGCGAGCGCTTTATGTATGCACCTTCGCAAGCATCTCAATTCCGCGCGGCTTTTGTCGGCTGAACAGCCGGGCTTCGAGCGCGTGATAAAGCTGTCGTTTCAGACGACGGACGAGCTCGGATATCAGCGTCCCGAATACATTTACTGTGAGATAATGGGCAAATACAGCAACGTCATACTGACGGACGCGGACGGACGCATCATAAACTGCGTCAAGCCCGTTGATATAACGACGTCGTCAAAGCGCCAGGTGCTCCCGGGTATGAAATACGAAGCGCCGCCCCCGCAGGACAAGCTCATACCGACGGAAACGACGGCGGACGTGTTTGCAAAGCTCTGCGAAAAATACGGCGAGACCGAGGCGGACGGCTTTTTCATCAAATGCTTCCGCGGTTTCTCTCCTTTGATCTCCCGCGAGGCGGCGTACCTCGCGCACGCCTCGGGAAAGCCCGTATGTGAGCACGGCGCGTCGCTTTACGCCGTTTTCCGCAGCCTGATGGAGCGGTGCAGAAGATCCGATTTTTCGCCGTGCATAATATACGACGGCAAAAAACCGCTTGATTTCTCCGTTTTTGAAATAAATCAGTACAAAGACGGCGCGGACGTGCGTCCGTTTTCCTCCGTCTCGGAGTGTATCGACCGCTTTTATTCGGAGCGCGAGAACAGCGAGCGCATAAAACAGCGCGGCGGCGATATCCTCCGCATAATAAACGCCGCGGAGCTCCACATAAAAAAGAAGCTGCAGAACATAGAGGACGATCTGAAGCGCTGTGACGACGCGGAGAAATACCGCCTTTACGGCGATCTCATAACCGCAAACCTGTACCGCGCGAAGCGCGGCGCCTCGTCAATGGAGGTCGAAAACTACTACGACGAAAACTGTCCGACCGTTACGGTACCGCTTGACGCCCGACTTTCCGCGTCCGTCAACGCGCAGAAATATTATAAGAAATACAACAAATTAAAAACGGGGCGCGAAAGCGCGGAAAACCGGCGCGAGCAGGCGAAAAACGAGCTTTTGTATATAAAAACGGTCGCGGACGCGCTCTCCCGCTCGGAGACGGGCGAGGACCTCGAGCAGATACGCGCGGAGCTGTACGAGACGGGGTACGCCTCGAGGATGAAGGATCAGAAAAAGAAAAAGCCCGCGCCCACGCGCCCTCTCAGGTTCGTAACGGACGGCGGATATACCGTTCTCGTCGGCAAAAACAACACGCAGAACGACCGTCTGACGCTGAAGGAAGCCTCTCGCTTCGACTGGTTTTTCCACGTAAAGGACGCGCCGGGCAGTCACGTCATAATGATTTCGGACGGAAACGAGCCGGACGCAAAGGATTTCACGCAGGCGGCGGAGCTTGCGGCGTACTATTCGTCACAGCGTGACGGACAGAACGTGGAGGTCGATTACACGCTCGTCAAAAACGTAAAGAAGCCCGCGGGCTCAGCGCCCGGATTTGTGATATACCATCAGAATTATTCCGCCGTTGTAACGCCCGACGCGGAGCTTGCAAAACGCCTTAAGGTCGAAAAACAATGAAAAATACAGAAAAAACCGTCGGCATATACACTCTCGGCTGCCGCGTCAATCAGTATGAAAGCGACGCGATATCATACGAGTTTTTTGTCCGCGGCTGGAACGTGTGCGATTTCTTTGAAAAATGCTCCGTTTACATAATAAACACCTGCACCGTGACGGCGGAGGCTGACAGAAAATCACGTCAGCTCATACGCCGCGCAAAAACGCTGAATCCCGACGCCCGCGTTATCGTCTGCGGCTGTTACAGTCAGATAAATCCGGAGGAAGCGGCAAAATACGCCGATTTTGTCTGCGGTACGCGGAACAAATCAGAGGTGGTCAACGCCGCGGAAATGCTTTTAAAGGAAGATCTGAAAGAAAAGATCAGCGCGCCCGCGCCGTCTTCGCTTCCGTACGAGCCGCTGTTCGCGCCGCAAACGGACAGGACGCGCGCGTTTGTCAAAATAGAAGACGGCTGCGACGGAAAATGCGCGTACTGCCTTATAAGGATCGCCCGCGGAAACGTGGTTTCGCGCCGTTACGACAGTATCCTGCCCGAGCTTGAGGCGCTTTACGACGCGGGTTATCCCGAGGCGGTACTGACGGGGATAGAGCTTTCCGCATACGGCCGCGACACGGGCGACGATCTCATATCTCTTCTGCTCAAAACAAACGACATAAAATGCCCGCCGCGCATACGTCTGAGCTCGCTCGACCCCGCGTTTCTGACGGACGAGGCTACAAAGCGTCTGTCCGAGGTCAAACGCCTTATGCCGCACTTTCATCTGTCGGTACAGAGCGGAAGCTCGGCGGTGCTCGCCGCCATGCGCCGCAAATACAACGCCGAAATGCTGTATAAAAACGTGGAAAACTGCCGCAAAAACATAGAGGGCGTGCGTTTTTCCGCCGATATAATCGCCGGCTTCCCCGGCGAGACGGAAAAGGATTTTCTTGCGACGCACGACTTTCTTGATTTTGCAAATCTCGTCCACGCGCATATTTTCCCGTTCTCCGAGCGGCAGGGCACGGAAGCGGCTGAAATGAAAGGCCGTCTTGACAAAAAGACGAAGGCCGCGCGCGCCGCGTCGCTTGCCCGTCATCAGGACGAGATAAACGAAAAAGACGCAAAAACGCTTTTCGGCACGACCGCGGAGGTTTTGTTTGAGACTTCGGACGGCGGATACGCGACGGGGCACACAAAAGAGTTTTTGTCGGTCAAAGCGAAAACGGATAAGGCTCTGCACGGCAAAATCAAAAACGTGATACTGAAATCATATAAAAACGGCGTTTTCGACGCGGAGATATCCGATTAAAAAAAGCGCCGAAAAAAGGAGAGACCGGTCGTGATCTCTCCTTTTTAATGTTTTTTATCATTTTCTGTGCGCTTCTCTGTCAAGTCTGAAATCGACGGAGCGTTTCAGGTATTCGAGATACTCCCCGTCGCGGCACATGGCTTTGCCTACGTCGTCGGACAGCTTTGCGACCGGCAGACCGTTGACGTACTGCAGCTTTATGACTATGTTAAGCGCGGGTACGCACGTATCGTTTGCAACGAATGTCCCGATACCGAAGGAGACCTTCGTTTTATCGCAGAAATAATCGTGCAGCTTCTGCGCTTTGTCAAAATTCAGGCTGTCGCTGAACAGCAAAAGCTTCGTTTTCGGGTCCACCCCGTAGCTCTTATAGTGATTTATTATCTTCTCGCCCCATACGAACGGGTCTCCGCTGTCGTGGCGCACGCCCGTGTAGTTGTTGACCATGGAGCGGTCAAAGTCAAGCAGGAACAGGTCGGTCGTTATCGTATCGGTCAGCGCCGTTCCGTTGTCGCCCTTGTATTCGTCGTACCAGTCGTGCATGGCGTGGTGGTTCGTGTACGCAAGCGGTATGGAGTCGATGCCCTGATACATCTGGACGAACTCGTGAGCGTACGTGCCTATCGGCGTCACGTTGTATTTCATCGCAAGGTAAACGTTCGAGGTGCCTACGCAGTTTTTCGTCTCCGTGCAGAAGCGGCGCACAACGACGTCCTCCCACTCGCGCGACAGACGGCGGCGGCAGCCGAATTCCGCAAATTTGAACGTATACGTCCCGTCGTTGCAAGCCTTTATCTTTTTGTCAAGGCGTTCTTTTGCGGATTCAAGAAGCTCGTTATAGTCGTAATTCATTCTGAAATAGACTTCGTTTATTATCTCAAGCAGATATATCTCAAACTGCATAGCGGAGAAAAGCGGTCCGTCGACCACGACGGAAAGCTCCCCGTCGTCCGAAAGGGACGACGTAACGTAGTCTCTTATAGGATGCCAAAGCCTCAGAAATTCAACGTAGTCGCTTTTTATGAAGCGAATGGAGCGCAGATAGTCAAGCTCCTCGTTTTTGAATCTCAACGTGCAGAGATGGTCTATCTGTGCGTTGATCTCCTCCGCCATTTCGGGCGTGAACTTTACGCCCGCGTTTCTGCATTTGAAATAATACTGTCCGCAAAGGTCCGTGTGCTTGTGAAATATCACCTGGTCCATATTGAATTTATACAGATCCGTGTCAAGAAGCGACTGTACTATAGGAGCAAATCTCATA
>CACZOH010000040.1 GCA_902782785.1 uncultured Ruminococcus sp.
GGTGTGAAGTTTTTAGCCAAAGCGGTGAAGCGATCTGTGATCGCGAACCGGGCAGGGGACCGCGGCCGGGGTTCCCCGACGCGAACTTGAGAGCGTTGGGGGTTCGCGGCAGGTGGATGAGGCGAACGATACCTTCCCCTGTTGGGGAAGGGGGACCGCTTGCGGTGGATGAGGCGAACACCTCTTATTCAGACTTCACCTTTCCCGCGCCTCGCCGGCTTCAAATCATTTACCGTAAGCCCGAACTTCATCAATATATCTTCGCAGACCTTGATAAAATTCGTATTGACGGCTTTGTTTGTATAACGCAGTACCTGTATTCCGAGCTTGTTCAAATCCGCGTCTCTTTGTTTGTCTTTTTCCTCGTTTTCCTTTGTTTTATGCTGAACTCCGTCGATTTCTATGACCGTTCTTTTTTCCGCGATATAAAAATCGACGATATAGCTTCCTATTACCTTTTGTCTGTTTACCGTATACGGCAGTCTTTTTAGAAAACTGTACCATATTTGTTTTTCTTCCGGCGTCATATTTTTTCTCAGAGTTTGAGAATTTGTCACAAGGGATTTGTTGTAGTTGTAAGACATTTCTTTCTTATTACAGTAAGTACAGATTTCGTTCGCCTCATCCACCGCAAGCGGTCCCCCTTCCCCAATGGGGGAAGGTAATCAAAGATCCGTTTTTATATAAATATCATATCCCGTCGTCTTTGAATAGCAGACTATAACGCCGCCCGTACAGACGGAAATACTGCTGTACGACATCGGGATGACGAAGTTTCCGTCAAGGTCTATGACGCCCTTGACGTTGTTTTTGCCCACGACCGCAAGCCCCTCGTGATAAGGCGTTGCGTACGTGTATTCCGTATCCGCTATCCACGCGCCCTTTACTGCGTAAAAGCCGTATTTGCCGTTGTTTTCTACAAGGATCCTCTGGTCGGAATACGCTTTTGCCGAACAGCCCTCGGGCAGCTCGTACACTCTGCCCTTTTTGTCTATGACGACCTCCGCGTCCTCCTCGACAATGTTGTATCTCTCCGGGTTCACCTCGTAAAGCGGGTGATATTTTATTATCCTCGCAAGCACGTAGCCGCCGTCGTAATAGATGGAGCCGACGCCGTTTTCGTCCTTGAAATCTACCATTTGGATGCCGCGTCTTTCGCCGTCTATGACTATATCCATATCCTCGTTGAAATAATACGCGTCGCCGCGGTATACGACGAGACCGAGACCCTCGCTGAAATTATAGCCCTTTTCATATATGGCGTTCCTTTTGCGCACGCCCTCGGCGTTCTGAATGCCGTAGCTGTCGCCGTTTCTGAAAACCGTGTATTCTCCCTCGGATCTTCCGAAGTCTGTCGGGTAGTTATAGTGGAGACCTCTGCTGTCGCGCTCGTCAAAATCGGACGGGACAAGCTCGTGCAGCTCCTCGTCGATATAATAATACGCGCCGCCCGTTATGAAAAGCGGTCTGTCCGCGCTGTCGCGCTCGTATGCGAACGTCAGCTGCTCCTCGCCCTCGTATTTATACAGAAGCTCTCCCCTGCCGTTGTAGAATGACAGGGCTTTTCCGTCGGATACGACTATCATTCCCATATAAACGTCTACCGAGCGGCGGTAAGTCAGCGTATCGACCGGCTTTATGACGCGCATTCCCTGTACCTCGCCGGTCCTGCTCACTCTGTATTCCGTTTTTATGAACGTGTCGCCGAGATATTCTTTTTCCGGCGCTTCAAAGCCGTCGAGACGGAAGAGAGCTATACCGTCGCCGTACGTTTTTTCGGTCGGCGAAAGCTCTTCTCCTTTTACGGCGGGGTATTTCTCGTGAAGCTCGTCAAACACGCTTTTCGGTACTTCCGTCTCCGCGCCCGTGCTTTCCTCCGGCGCCGTGTCGCCGCCCGTTTCCGGGGGCTCCGTCTCCGTTTCGTCGGGCTCCGTCTGCACGGCGGCGGTCGTTTCAACAGCCGTCGTCTCATCCGGCCGCTTGATGAACGATATGTCGAAAACGTGCTTGTCGTACAGTATCAAAAGTACGGAAAACACAACGATCACGACGGCGAGCGCTATAGATATAACGATATATTTGTTAGTTTTCTTCATTTTCCGTTGTTTCCGGTTCTTCCCTGTTCTCTTCCTCGCGCTCAACGCACGCAAAGTTTACGATGCGCTCGCCCGGCTTCGGCGTCATCACGCGGACGCCCGCCGCGGCTCTGCCCGTTATCCTTATCTCATCCGCGCGGAAGCGTATGACCGTGCCGCCGTCGGAGATCATCATAACGTCGTCGTCCTCCGATATTGCGGCGATGCCGGCGAGAAGTCCCGTCTTTTCGTTTATGTTGTGGCACTTCATACCCTTGCCGCCTCTGCCGTGGACGGAGTATTCGTCAAACGGCGTGCGCTTGCCGAGACCGTTTTCCGTGATGGTGGCGAGCATCTTGCCCTCCTCCACGACGGCGGAGCCGCATATCTCGTCGCCCTCGGCGAGCCTCATGCCGCGTACGCCCGCCGCGGTCCTGCCCATCGAGCGCACGTTCTGCTCGTCAAAGCAGACGCACAGACCGCTTCTCGCGGCGATTATTATCTTGTCGTTTCCGCTCGTGTGGTGTACGGACAAAAGCTCGTTGCCCTCGTCGAGCGAAAGCGCGCGCTTGCCCGTTTTTCTCTGATATTCAAACTCCGATAGGGGCGTTTTCTTGACCGTTCCGTTCTTCGTCACCATAAAGAGGTATCCGTCTTTTTCAAAGTCGGATACGGGGAAGAATGCGGTGATCTTCTCGTCCTTTTCTATCTCAAGCATATTCACGACGTTTGTGCCCTTGGCGTTTGCGCCCGCTTCGGTTATATTATACGCCTTTTTGACGAAAACCTTGCCGGTATTTGTAAAGAACATTATGTGATCGTGCGTGTTCGACACTACGACGCGCTCGACGAAATCCTCCTCCTTCGTCGCCGTGCCGCGGTTGCCCTTGCCGCCGCGCCTCTGCGCGTTGTATTCCGAAAGAGGTCTTCTCTTGAAATAGCCCGCGTGCGTCATCGTTATAACGCACGTACCGCGCTCTATCAGATCCTCGTCGATTATCTCGTCCTCGTCCTCCTCGATCGCCGTTCTTCTCTCGTCGCCAAATTTGTCTCTTATCTCGGTGAGCTCCGTCTTTATTATCTCAAGCACCTTTCCCTCGTCGGCAAGAATGCCCTCAAGCTCCTCTATACGCTTGATGAGACGGTCAAGCTCCTCCTCTATCTTTATCGTTTCAAGATTGGACAGACGGCCGAGCTGCATCTCAACGATGGCCTGCGCCTGAACGTCGTCAAGACCGAACGCCGCCATCAGCTGTTCCTTTGCGTCGGGTATCGACTTTGACGCGCGTATGATCTTTATGACCTCGTCGATATTGAGTATCGCTATCTTCAGACCCTCTAAGATATGCGCTCTCTTTTTCGCTCTGTCAAGCTCGTATTCGGTCCTGCGTCTGATGATCTCTTCCTGATATCTGATGTAGTTTGACAGGATCTCTTTTAATCCGAGCGTCTTCGGCTCGCCGTTCACGAGCATGAGCATATTTATGGCGCACGTGTCCTGAAGCTGCGTAAATCTGTACAACTGATTCAGAAGCACCTGCGGATTGACGTCGCGGCGGTACTCTATGACTATCTTCATGCCCTTTCTGTCGGATTCGTCGCGCAGGGCGGTTATGCCCTCTATGCGCTTCGATTTGACAAGATCGGCGATGCTCGCCACAAGCATGGATTTGTTGACCTGATAAGGTATCTCGTAGACCTCTATCCTGTGCTTGTCCTCTATTATCTGACATTTTGCGCGGACGCTTATCTTGCCTCTGCCCGTCATATACGCGCGCTTGATGCCGGACGTGCCGTGTATCGTCGCGTAGGTCGGGAAATCCGGACCCTTCACAAACTGCATAAGCTCGTCCACGGACGCGTCGGGATTGTCTATCAGATAGACCGTGCCGTTTATGACCTCCGTCATATTGTGCGGCGGTATGTTCGTCGCCATACCGACGGCGATACCTACGGAGCCGTTGACAAGTATGTTCGGAAAGCGCGACGGCAAAACCGTCGGCTCCTTTAAGGTGTTGTCGAAGTTCGGCACAAAGTCTATGACGTTTTTGTCTATATCCGCGAGCATCTCGTTTGAAAGACGCTCGAGACGAGCCTCGGTATAACGGTAAGCCGCCGCGCCGTCGCCGTCCACGTTGCCGAAGTTGCCCTGTCCGAAAACAAGCGGGTAACGAAGCGAGAACGGCTGTGCGAGACGAACCATCGCGTCATATACGGAGGTGTCGCCGTGCGGATGATACGAGCCTAACACGTCGCCGACGACCTTTGCCGATTTTACCGTAGGCTTGTCGTAGGTGTAGTTCTTCTCGTACATCGAATACAGAATACGCCTGTGAACGGGCTTCAGTCCGTCGCGCACGTCGGGCAGAGCCCTGTCCACGATGACGGACATGGAGTATTCAAGGAACGACTTGCGCACTTCCTTTTCGATTATTGTCTCAATGATCTTCTGGTCCGGAAACTCAATGTTTTCCGTGTTGTCATAATTTTTCTTCACGATCTTTACCTTTTTATTCTTTAAAATTCTTTACGTATTAACCTTCCCCCTTTGGGGAAGGGGGACCCGTTTACCTTCCCCCTTTGGGGAAGGGGGACCGCTTGCGGTGGATGAGGCGAAACCCGGTTCCGCTATCACACCCTTGGCGCTCTCCGCTTTATTTCTTTTAAATCATTAACCGTCAACCCGAGTTTTATCAGTATATCGTCACATACCCGATTAAAAACCGTATTGACCGATTTATTCGTGTATCTTAATACGCGGATATTCAGTTTTTCAAGTTCCGCGTCTCTTTCTTTGTCTTTTTCTTCGATTTCTTCTGTTTTATGCTGAACTCCATCGATTTCTATGACCGTTCTTTTTTCGGCGATGTAAAAATCAACTATATAATTTCCTATAAGCTTCTGTCTGTTTACCGTATCAGGCAGCCGTTTAAGAAACTGATACCATATCATTTTTTCTTCCGGCGTCATGTTTTTTCTCAAATCCTGAGAATTTTTGACGAGGGATTTGTTGTAGTTGTA
>CACZOH010000041.1 GCA_902782785.1 uncultured Ruminococcus sp.
AGAAGAACAGCGATAGTATAACTATTCCGACGCTTCCGTAAAGCACGGATTCGTCGAGATTTTTCGTGTTCATCGCGTATTTAATGATAAAGTATTCGATTATCGCGTACATCGCGGACGAGAACAGATATATCCCCACGTCGCGGGTCCTGATATATAAAAGATCGGATAAAAATCCGGTGAATTTGTTTTTCAGCTTATTGTTTGTGAAGAAGCGGCAGATACCGTCGCGCAGCTGCGAGAGCATACCGTAGACCGTTCCGTGTCTGTGCATGAGAACAGAGCCGAAGGATTCTTTCGCTTTTTGCTCAACGGCAAAATAGCAGGAAAATATCCTTGCAAGCAGGCTTTTTCCGGCTTTGTCTGACAGCTTTTCGGAAAAACGGGAAAGACCGCGGATTATCGCGCTGTGTCTTATCCTGTTTTTTTTCGGTTTTGCCACGGTTTTACTCCTTGTTTTCGTTATCGAGCAGGTCGGGACGGTTTTCCTCCGTTATTTTCTTTGCCTGCTCAGCTCTCCATTTCGCTATGTTTTCGTGATGGCCCGACAAAAGTATGTCCGGCACCTTTTTGCCTCTGTATTCATAAGGTCTTGTGTACTGCGGATATTCGAGCATACCTGACGCTATACTCTCATCCTCGTAGCAGGAGCTGTCCGCAAGGACGCCCGGAACGAGGCGCGCCACGCAGTCGACGATTATGCACGCGGGCAGCTCGCCGCCCGTAAGCACGTAGTCGCCGATACTTATCTGCTCGTCCGCTACCTCCTCGATCGCCCTCTCGTCTATCCCCTCGTAATGACCGCAGAGGATTATAAGGTCGTCGTACTGCGAAAGACGCTTTACGGTACCGTGATCAAGTATCTTGCCCTTGGGGCTCACGTAGACCGTGTGCTTTTTCGAGTTCTCTTTTATTCCTGCGCATACCGCGTCGTAGCAGTCGCAGACGGGCGGCGCGGCCATGAGCATCCCCATGCCGCCTCCGTACGGCGTGTCGTCCACCTTGTTGTGCTTGTTGTTTGCGTAGTCTCTTATATTATACGTCAGGACGTTGATAAATCCCGCTTCCCTGCCGCGTCCGATCACGCTTTGAGAAAGCACGTAATCGACCATTTCGGGAAACAGCGTCATAATATGAAAATTCATTCAAACATTCCTTTTATCGGGGTGACGTAAACGGCGTCCTCCGTCAGCCTCTTTATAAACTGCGGAACGTCCGGCACCTGTACCTCGCCCTTATCGGTTTTTACAAAATAAATATCCGACGCGGGAAATTCCTCGACGGACGATACCTCGCCGTAAACTCTGCCGCTATCCGCGTCTATCACGGGCAGACCTATGATATCGCAGATCAGGATCCTGCCGTCCGGTATATCGAGATCCCCGCGATCGACGTAAACGGTCGTGCCCTTAAGCTTCGCCGCGTCCTCCACGGTATCGACTCCCTCTATCTTTACGACCGCGGCAGTCTTGCTTCCGCGCGAGGAGGTTATGCTGAAAAGTCTTTTTCCCTCGCTGTCGCCGTAGAGCTTCTTTATTTTGAGAAAACCGGATATATCGTCGCACCATACGGTCATTTTGACCTCGCCTTTTACGCCGTGCGTGCCCGATATATAACCCTGTTCAATATATTTTTTCTTCATTTTACCCTTGTTTTTCGTATAACGGTTTTCTCATTTCTTTAAACTGTTTAATGTACGAAACCGTCATTTCCCAGTACATATACGGGTCTTCCGTTTTATTTTTGTCCTTATACCATTTATCTCCGTTTTCCGTTTTATCGGAGGATTTTGCGGGGAAAACCGCCGTGCGCTCCGCGTATTCGTTAAACGAATTGATTATGATTATTTCGGGGCGGTATTCCGCGTCGAGCACCGTCTGCCAGAATTTTTTATACGTCTGCCCGTATTTGCGGTTGACGGGAGTATGACCCGCGCGGTTGTGCCAGCCGGGCATTACCACGGTCACGCCGCCGTCCCACACGGGACCTTTGTCATACGCCCAGCCGAAATATCCGGCTCTGCTGTTGTTGTCCGCCCATCTTATGGTGAATTTCCCGGCGTAGGTTTTATCGCCCTCGTATTTTTCCCATTTCTCCTCCGCGCCGTCGCCGTAGACTATCAGAAGCGGCTTGCCGTCAAGGTAATAATGGTATTGCTCGCCGCCATAGTCCTGCTCGCAGTAGCGGCGCCAGAGCTTTTCCGCCTCGTCCTCTATCGTTTTCGCGTCCTGCGACCACTGTATGCCGCCTATCGCGGAGCAGTAGCGGACCGGGCGCGCGCCCGTGTCGTTATACTGCTTTATATATTTTGCCACCGCGAGCGAACGCTCGTTTATATACCCGCCGTCGACGTCTATATTGTTCGTCTGGTCCATTATGATGAAATCAATCTGCGCCTCCGACAGCATTTCGAGGTGGAAGCGTATTATATTTTCATCTGCGGAATCGTAATAACCGAAGGTTCCGTCCGGCAAAAGCGGCGTAAAATCTATATTCCACGCGTCCCAAGTGTCAAATCTGTTGCTGTCCGAGCCCGGCTCGGTGTACGCGTACCACGTACTGTACCAAATGCCTATATCGGTGGGGTCGGTTTCGTCGGGCAACGCCTCTGTTTCGGGTTCGGTTTCAGTCTCTGTTTCTGTCTCCGTCTCTGTTTCCGTTTCAGTCTCTGTCTCCGTTTCGGATCCTGTTTCAGTTACAGTCTCTGTTCCGGACTCCTTTTCACTGCCCGTCTCAGAAATGGCCTCTGTCTCGGACCCCTTTTCCGTTTCACCTGCGCTTTCGGATTCAGAAGTATGCTCATCCCCGGTCCCGCTTTCCGTATCAGTCTCGGAAGAAGCCTCCGGTTCACTGCTGCTTTCGTGTTCTGAACCACCTTCGCTGCTTCCCTGCTCCTCAGTTCCGCTTTCTGAAGATGTATCACTTTCGCCTGCCGGCTGTTCTGCAGATGATGACGTATCGCTGTCCCCCTGAGACGATCCGTTATCCGCAGTTTCCTGTACTGGCGCTTCCGTCTGTACAGGAGCCTCCGTCTGTACAGGCGCTTCTGTCTGTACAGGCGCCTCTGTCTCTATTAACGTTTGCG
>CACZOH010000042.1 GCA_902782785.1 uncultured Ruminococcus sp.
CTATACGTAACAGCAAGGGGTTTAACGAAGCAGGAGCGGCGAGATGCCGTCCGAAAACGTGGTTCGGATAATTCTCGTTACCCTATGTATAAGACGGACGCCGCGCCGTCCGGTTCGCGTAAGAGCGTCAGGTCAGAAAAAACAAGCCGGGAAAAAGATCCGTCACGATCCTTTGTCCCCGCTTGTTTTCTTTTTCTTTCCGTTTTTCCGCCCGGCTCTTCACGGCGAAACGCTTAACTTACGGACGCGCCGCGTTTTGCGTGAAGATTTGCGGTCTGTCAGTCCGTCGACTTTTTGTAGGCGGCTATCATTTTGTCTATTATTCTCTTTGACGATTTTTCGTGCTGTTTGAACAAGGACGCCACGTTTGTGGATCTTGACGTCAGGAGCATGCGCACGTACGAGCCTATCGTATCGAACATATTTATGTATCCCATATCGAACACGCGGTTCCTCACTATGTAATCTATCATCTCGGAGGAATCGGCGTCGCGCGTGACCTTGCGCTTCAGATACGTTTCGTAAAGCACGGGCGTAACGGTCCTGTAAGCCTCGCTTGCAAGCGCTTCCGTTATGACGGACGCTCTTTCAAGGTCCTTGCAAGACGCGGTAACGCATACCATATTTGAAGCCCCGTTGACGAACGAGCGGTAGTCCTTCTGAGCCTCGGAGAATTTGGGCAGCGGCAGTATTCCGAATTCGTTGTCCATATCGCGCAGCGTGCCTATGAGAAGGAAGCTTGCGTCGTAGAACAGCGCCTGGCCGTTTCTGAATACCTTTCCGACGTTGTTGTAATCGGCCGTTTCAAAATACGCGTTGTTCGTTACTATAACGTCGTATATCTTGCCGTATATCTCCGTGTCGCGCTCGACCTGCGGAGCGTAATACGGCATATCGTTTTCGTCCTTAGATACAAGTCCTCCGCCCGCGCCGTAATAAAGGCTGTACGGCACGTCGTACGACCACGACGAAAGTCCGAACGTGTCCGCCGTTCCGAAAGGATCCGTCTTTCCGTCGCCGTCTTTGTCGGCGGTTATGTCCTTTGTATATTCGATCAGCTTGTCGAGCGTCCATTTGCCGTCTCTTACGAGCTGGTACGGATATTCAAGGTCGTTTCTGTCAAACATCGTCTTGTTGAAATAAAGGCACGAGGTCGTGCTGAAGCTTGACGGGCTTATATCGCCGTTTGCCATGAACAGACTGTTGCCTATGGAGAAGCCGTCCTTAAGGTTCTTGTCCCACCACGGCTGTGACAGGTCGACGTGTTCAAGACGCTCAAAAGCGACGAAATCGCCGTCAAGCGCGAGAGAAGAGGCGCTCACCATATGGACGAAGCAGAGATCGTAATCATCGCTTCCGGACTTGACCATCCTGTCGATCGCCGCGTTCACGGCGTCGAACGCATCGAATTCAACGACTATTTTTATGCCGAATCTGTCCTGTACCGCGAGGTTTCTCTGATACACGGCGTCGTGTACGGCGTCGCTTTCGTCCGCTTCCTCGGCGTAAACGTCGTAGTGCCTGTTTCCGTCCTGCTGTGCCAGTATGCGGAATTCCTCGCCGCCGTAGTTGAACTGCGGCAAAGCGTCAGTCTCCGCCTCCGTCTCCGTCTCCGTCTCTTCCGCGGCGGTCGTGACGTCGGCGGGTTTCGTATCCGTCGCGGCGGTCCTGTCGGTATCCGTGTTCGTGTTTGCCGTGCCGCCGGCGCAGCCGGACGCGAATATGACGGCGAGGACCGTGAACAGCGTCAGCATTATACAGATAATTTTCTTCATCTTCTTCTCCTTTATATCATTTTTTTACAAGCAGGAGCACGTAATCGAGCGGCTCCGGTCTGTCCGGCGGCATCCACGCGGGTTTGCCGTCCTTTTCCGTATCGGCTCTTATCTCGCCGATATCCGTATATTCGTTCGTCCTCGGGTTGAACCATCTGGCCTCGTACACGGCGCCGCCGTCCATTCCGCAGACCGTTCCGGAGGCGACAGCCTTGTTATACATATATATCACGTACAGCTCGTTTCCTATCGCGGCGCAGGAATAGATCGCTTTCTTTCTTGAAGTGACCGTGCCGTCAAAACGTTCTTTGTCGTTGAAATCCGGCGTGAGCCTCCACCATTCAAAGCTCTCGAAAAACCGTCTCATATAACCCTGCTGATACGCTGATTCAAAATTCACGGAGTTGCCCCACGTAACGGCCTTGTCCGCCACGGAGACTGTCTCAAGCCCGTCGTTCGAGGGCTCGTCAAGATTGTACGTGCCGTTATAAAGCCATATATCGGCTGCGCCGTAGCCGACGCCCGCAAAGCCGTTGAGCATCGCGATCCACGACTGGGCGCGCGCGCCGTAATCCTTTGTCCAGAGATTGCAGTACCGGCTCTCATAGTTTATCGCGACCTTGCCGCTGTTCCAGTAGTCCTTCGGCACCTTGCCGTTATCCTGCTTTGTCAGATCGGGCTGCCACTGTACCGCCCACCAGTTGTGACCCGTTTTTTCCGTGACCTCGTCGGACAGAAACGCGGAAGCGCCGCCGTTGTCGGAGATCGACTCCGTCACGCCCTGTCCCGTAACGGTAGTGAATATCGCGTTTTCCTGATGACCCGACAGCGGGTGACCGTACGCGTCGTATTTATGCAGGTATTCCGCGATCCTGACCCACGGATTGTTTTTGTAATCGTAGATCTTCTGGTCTCCGCGCTCGCGGTAAAAATCGTTGTCTATCTCCTGCGCGAGCGTCCACATAACGGGATACGCGGAATAACGCGCGACCCAGTAGCGAGATATCGCCTCGAGATACTTTTCGTTTTTCATTATATCGGCGGTCATGCTTCCGGCAAAGAAGAACTCCGCGTTTGCGTGGACAAGCCCTTTTTCGGCTATATATTGATAATACAGATCGTTTTTCGCAAACTCCGCGGCGTCGGACGACGAAAGCGAGCCGTCCGTAAGATCCGCCTTTGTTCCTATCGGCTCGGACTGGTACACCGTAAAGCCCTGTTCAACGCGCTTGTCGACGATGTATCTGAAATGTGATTTTGCGCCCGTTCTTCCCGCGGAAAGACCTCCTCTGTCGTATTCCTCGGAGTACATGTTCCAGTGCGTGTCGCCGAGATAGAAGAACGGAGTGCCGTCCGCGTAAACAAAGTGCTTTGTGCCGTTTGTCGTTACAAAGCCGTGTCTGTATACCGCAAGGTCTCCCTTATAGGCGTTTGCGGCTACCGTGCCGGTCCTGCCGTTGAGGGAAGCGTCCGTTTCGCAAACGGTTTCAAAATCCCATACGCCGTATTCTGTCGGGGCGAAGCGGACGGTGAACGTATTCCCGCCGTACCAGAAGCCGGGGACCGTAAGCGAAGTCTTTGTTTCTCTGTTCGTGAAGACCGCGTCAAGGACGACGTACAGCTGCTCCGTCTCGCCGTAGCTCTTGTCCGTTTCAAAATTTATGTCGACCGCGATCCACGTTTGCGTTACGTAATCGGTCCTGTCCGCTATGTCGTCGGGGAAAACCTCGGTTTCCGTCTCCGTTTCCGGTTCGTTTGTCTGCATCTCCGTTTCCTCCGTCTTTCCTGTCGTTTCTTCCTTTGTGTTTTCATCCGTTTGCGATCCGTTTCCTCCGGCGCAGGAAAAAACGGATAACAGCGTTATCGCGCAAAGTATAAACAACGTGATGATTTTATAAAGCTTTTTCATATCACACCATAATCATAAGATCTCTGACGCTTTTTCGCGCATCGCAGAACGGGAGCGGCCCGTTTTTTGCTTATGTATATTCTATACTTTATTATATTGTTTTTCAAGCCAAAAACAACACAAATTATAGACAAATTTGTTTTTAACAAATTCGGGTTGATATTTGACGAAAGAGGATGTATAATGGAATAAAATACTGAAGGAGAAGGTTGACCGTGTCTGATATACTTGTTGAAAACTGGACCGTCCCGGTTCACGCCCTCATACGCGGAGAGCTTACGGATTATATACACGTCCACCACTGTATCGAGATAGTTACCGTGCTTGAAGGCGGCGCAAAGCTGCATATGGGAAACGCGGAATATACGCTGACCTCCGGCTGTACCACCGTCGTGTTTCCGAGCATAGCGCATATGTATACGTGGGGTTACGGTATGAAATGCTGTTACTGTACCGTATCGCGGGGAGTTCTGTCGCGGTTCGGCGACGTTTTCACGTCGTATCTGCCGGTCGATCCCGTCGTTTCCGAAACGCCCGGCGAGCTTACAGATATTTTCCTGAAGCTCACGTCGTTATTGACCGACAAGGGACCGTACAGGGAGCAGAGGCAAAGCGGTTACGCGGAGCTGCTTATCTCCGGACTCCTGCCGCTGCTTGAGATCAGGAAGGTCAGGAGCATATCGGGCGACAACATTGAAAGGATAATGCGGTATTATAACGAAAACATTTCAAAAAAAATAACTCTTTCGGAGGTGGCGGACGATCTGAACATAAGCCGGACTTATATCACGTCCATCTTCCGCCGCTATTTCGGGACCACGCCGTCAAAATATCTCACGGCGATACGGATAATGGAAGCGAAGCGTATGCTGCTTGAAGAAAAGCGCAGTCTGACGGATATCGCCCTTTCATCCGGGTTTCAGTCGGTACGCACGTTCAACCGCGTGTTTTCGGACAACGCAAAAATGACCCCGACGCAATACAGGAAAACGGAGCTTGAAAGGCTGAGAAAATGACGGCGCCGCCCGCTTTACGGGCGCGCGGTACGGTCACGGGTTTCGTCTGCGGCGAAACGCCGCTTCCGCACAAAAGGCAAAACGCGCGCCGCATTATTTTAATTATTTTCTCAAATCCTGTTGCGTTTTGGGCGGATTTGTGGTAGAATAACACAAAATAAATCACAACGGACAGAAAAAAATGGATTACGCTATACTTTTGAAATTCGGCGAAATAACGCTCAAGGGCGCAAACAGGGCGTATTTTGAAAACACGCTTCTGCGCCAGGTGCGGTACAGGCTCAAGCCTTACGGCAAATGGAACGTATATAAATCGCAGAGCACGATCTGCGTCGAGCCGGAGGACGACGGCTGCGATATGGAGGGGGCGTACGGCGCGTGCAAACGCACGTTCGGCGTCATCTCCCTTTGCCGCGCGTACGAGGCTGAAAAGGATATGGAAGCGGTTAAAAAACGCATAGCGGAGCTTGCGCCCGCGCTTTTGTCGGACGCCCGCACCTTCAAGGTCGAGGCGCGCCGCGCCGACAAAAGCTTTCCTTATACCTCGCCCGAAATATCATCCGAGGCGGGCGGCGTGATACTCGACGTATGCAAAAACGTCAAAGTCGACGTTCACGACCCCGACGTTACGGTAAGGATCGAGATACGCGACGAAAAGGCGTTCATCTCCGGCGCGCGCGAAAAGGGCGCGGGCGGTATGCCCGTCACCACCAACGGCAAGGCGCTTCTTCTGCTTTCGGGCGGCATAGATTCGCCCGTGGCGGGACACATGATCTGCCGCCGCGGCGTCAAGCTTGAGGTCATACATTTTGAATCCTTCCCGTACACGAGCGAAAGAGCGCTTGAAAAGGTAAAGGATCTTGCAAGGATACTTGCGCGATATAACGGCGCCGTCTGTTTCCATACCGTCTCCGTCACTGAAATACAGGAGGCGCTTATCAAAAACTGCGACGAGGATTATTTCACGATACTTCTGCGCCGCTTTATGATGAGGATATCGGAGGCGGTCGCGCGCGAGCGCGAATGCGCGGCTCTCGTAACGGGAGAGAGCGTCGGTCAGGTCGCGTCTCAGACGATACAGGCCTTAAGCGTCACAAACGGCACCGTGAGCATACCCGTTTTCCGTCCCTGTATAGGGCTTGACAAGGAGGAGATAATACAGCGCGCAAGAGAAATAGACACGTTTGAGACCTCCGTTCTTCCGTTTGAGGACTGCTGTACCGTTTTCACGCCGCGCCACCCGAAAACGAAGCCGACGCTTGAAAACGTGCTGAAGGAGGAGGAAAGGGTAAACGTTGAAGCGCTTGTGAACGACGCGCTTTCAACGCGAAGACAGGAATGGATCAGGGAGAGCGTATATGAATAAAAAGACTTCTTTGTCCGTCGTCCTCGCGCTCTGCGCCGCGTTTCTTTTCGCCCTCGTACCGTCCTGCGCGCCGGGGAGCGGCAAGCCCGCGTATAACGGAGAAGACGGCGTAATAAAGGGTTACGACGGTTATCTTTTCGACGCGGATATCATCTCGGATTTCACCGCTTTCAATGAAGACGAGGCGGCGAAAAAAGCGGGCGCTCTGATAAAAATATCGGATGAGTTAAGAGAGAAAAACTGCGAAACGCTTTTCGTCCTCGTACCGTCAAAGGCGGTCGTTTATAAGGATAAACTGCCGGATAACGTAAAAAGCGGATTTACGGAGCAAAGGCGGTATACGCAGCTTTACTCCGCGCTGTACGGAGCGGGCGCCCGCGTTTTGGATCTTTACCCCGATTTTGACAGGAAAAAAGACGGGGCGCAGCTGTATCACACCGCGTCGGACGAGCTGAACGATCTGGGCGGATTTTATCTTTTTTCCGCCGTCGCGGAGAAGATAAACGGCGATTTCGGCAAAACAGTACGGCTTTCCGCCGTTTTCGATTACGCGATCGAAACGTTCGAGGACGCCTCGTATCCGCTGACGCGCGAATACAGAAACATAACGGGCGAAACGGTCCCGAACAAGACCGTATCGCTGAAAGAGAAAGAGACGCTTTACACGGACGCCGGATACGATTACGAGAATACGGACGCGACGGCCGTACCCGTGGCGTCGCGCACGGGCAGCTTTGATTATCCGAGATTTCTTCTGCTTTGCGGCAGACAGTCTTTGGCGTGCCGTAAATTCTTTTCCGCGGTCTCGGCGCTTGCCGTTTTCCGCCTCGGCTTCACGGCGGACGAAACGGTGACAGACAGAGCCGCGCCGGAATACGCGGTCATAATAATAAACGAGGATGAAATACCGTCTCTGCCGTCTCTGTCCGGGCCGGTAGAGAGCAAAACGGAGATCTCCGCCGCGCCCGTGATAAAGGCGACGGCTTATACGGACCGGTCGCGCTTTGTCATTTTCGGCTCATGCGAAAAAAACAGCACCGTGTACGTTGAGGGCGGCGAAAGCCCGGTTTCCGTCTTTTCGGCTGACGGGGAATTCGTGATCGAGGCGCCCATAATGAAAACGGACAGATCGAAGCTCGCCGTATACTGCATAACGAACGGCAAAAAACCGGGCGAAAAAATCGAGCTGCCGGTCAAGTATTCGAAGGCGAACGGCTTCAAAAACGTCGTGATAGGAAAGGACGGGCATCTTCATTATCAGGAAACGATCGGAGACTATACGGGAGAGACACTGTGGTCGGAGGAGACCGTTTCTCAGTACGTCGGATACCTCTCCGCAAAGGCGGACAGGATACACGCCGTATCGCCCGATACGAAAATAATATACGTCGTGCCGCCGAACCACCTTACCGTATACCCGGAGACCGCGCCAGACAGTCTTGTGCCGATGAAAAGCGAAAATTCCCGCCTGAAACAGCTTGTAAACGCGTTCAGGGACAGCGACAAGATCATCTTCCCGGATCTTACGTCGGCGCTTCTCGAGGCGAAAAAGACGGCGCCGTACAGACTTTACAACAAAACGGACACGCACTGGAACGAGCTCGGAGCGTATTACGCGTACCGCGAGATAATGGAGATCGTCGCAAAGGATTTCCCCGCCGCCGCGCCCGAGCCGCTAGAGAACTTCAACGTCTTCACAAAGACCGTCGACGGCGGCGATATGGTGAATTTCCTCGGCATAGAACTGAGCGCCGTGACGGAAGAGGGGGTCTACGTCCGCTCGAAAAAGGAGCTTAAAAGCGGGATAAGCAAGGATTATTCGATGAATTTCGCAAACGAGTGGTTTTCCGACTATCACGAGTTTAAGATTAACGACAAAAAACTGCCCACGATGATAATGTACCGCGACAGCTTTTCCACGAACCTCATGTCGTTTCTTGCGGAAAAGTTCAGCAAAAGCAGATTTTACACCATGTGGGAGAGAGTGGACGAATACGACCTTTACGCAGAAATGAAACCGGATTATCTGATATTTGAATTCGTTGAGCGGAGCCTCGACGGACTGCAGTAAATCGAAAAACATAACGAAAACGGGGCTGCCTTTAAAGGACAGCCCCGTTTAACGTCGTCATCTGCTTCTGCCGCGGCAGCCGTCACAGCTGCAGTAACAGAAAAGTATAAGCGCGATTATAATGATGAACCATATATTATCATCGTCAAAAATATCGCATAAGCAGCTCATTGCAATACCTCCGAAAAATAGTGTAGAGCGCGATTTTTCGTCTCCGATATTATAATATGCCGCCGTTTCTTTCTTGCCACTATAAAAGTCTTTGGTCGGATCTTCCGAAGCGCACGCGGCTGCTTGCGAGAAACGCGTTTTCTATATGGTTCACGTCGTCTATAAAATACCACAGATGTCCGTTCGTGTCAAAATGATTGCTTACCGTCACTTCAATGACGTCAAGGCGCGGCGAAAGCTTTGTCGGGTGATCGAAAAGATACTGTTTGGCGGATCTCGCCACGGCGTTCTGCTTGTGCGTATCTACCGCGGAGGCGGGGCGTCCGTAATACTGCAGGCTTTTTCCGCCGTACCGCGTTTTGACCTCTATGAACGCTATCACGCCGTCCTTTTCCGCGACTATATCGAGCTCTCCGTATCTGACGTAATAATTCCGCGCGGCTATTTTATATCCCTTGCGCACTAAATATCCGCACGCGACGCTCTCGCCGAAATTGCCGAATTCCTTACTTGTCATAGTTGTAAAACTTCAGAAACGTGCGCCTGTGGCACGGACACGGTCCGTATTTTTCAAGCGCCGCGATATGCTCCCGCGTTCCGTAGCCCTTGTGCTTTGCAAAGCCGTATTCCGGGTACTGTTTGTCAAGCTCGTAACAGAGTCTGTCGCGGCTCACCTTTGCAAGCACGGACGCGGCGGCGACGGACGGGCATTTTGCGTCCCCGCCGACTATTGTCTCGGCGGGCAGCGTTATGCTCCGCTTGCAGTTTCCGTCTATCAGCGCGAACTGCGCGGCGGGGGAAAGCCCCGCTATCGCCCTGTTCATCGCAAGCATCGTGGCGTTAAGGATGTTTATCTCGTCTATCTCCTCCGCCGTCGCGAAAGCTACGCTGTAAGCGAGCGCGGCTGAGGTTATAACGGGGAAAAGCGCCTCGCGTTTTTTCTCCGTCAGCTTTTTGCTGTCGTTCAGACCCTCTATTTCAAAATGGCGCGGCAAGATCACCGCGGCGGCGCACACGGGTCCCATCAAAGGACCTCTCCCCGCCTCGTCTATGCCGCAGATAAGCGCGTATCCCGACGCCTCCGCTTTGTCCTCATAAGTAAAATCAAGCATTACCGGGTCTCTCCAGCGTTATTTTTCCGATCTTTCCGCTCCTGAATTCGTCAAGGAGCATATCGGCGCATCTGTCGGCGTTTATCTCGCCGCCTTTTATTATAAGTCCGCGCTTTTTCGCCGCGCCCTCAAAGATCTCGTACGGCTCGGCGCCGTCTACAAAATCGCGCTCAAGCTTGTATCTCTCGCAAAGAAGGCCGGGATACAGACGCTTCAGCCTTTCGCACAGGGCGTACGCCGCCGTCTCGCGCTCGAACACCTCGTCCCTTATCGCGCCCGTAATGGCGAGATTTTCGCCCACGGTACGTTCGTCGAATTTGGGCCAGAGGACGCCCGGCATATCGAGCAGGTCGATGCCGAGCGAGGTTGCGACCCATTGCTTGGCGGTGGTGACGCCGGGGCGGTTCTCCGCCTTTGCGGATTTGCTTTTTGCGAGCTTGTTTATAAGAGACGATTTTCCGACGTTGGGTATGCCGACTATCATCGCCTTTATGTGCCTGCCCGCCATACCCTTTTCCTCGTAGCGTTTTATCTTGTCGGCGAGCAGTTCGTTCAGCTCCGCGCGCATCCTGTCAAGACCGAAGCCGGTCATGCAGTCGGTAAAGATGCAGACGCGCCCGTTTTTTTCAAAATGCTCGCGCCAGACCGCGCACGCCAAAGGATCCGCAAGCGAGTATTTGTTCAGCACCGTTACGGTGGGCTTGTCTTTTATTATCTTTTTCAGCTCCGGATTTTTCGAGCTGTATGGTATCCTCGCGTCAAGCAGCTCGATCACCGCGTCCACGTACGGAAGGTTTTCCGTAATGAGCCGCCTCGTTTTCGCCATATGGCCGGGGAACCACTGAATCATATCGGTAGGCAAGATCTGAATCCTCCGGTTAAATAATAAAGAAGAAAGAAATTCCCAACCGGCAGACAAAGTATTTTCTGAAAACTCTTCCCGTCAGCTTCGCTGACGTCTCTCTCATAGAGGAAAGCCGCTTTAAAAGGCTCATCCTCCGGGGGAGCGGTCGCCGCGGGCGGCCGGGGGAGTTTGTCTTCACTCTGGAAATTCCTTTTTTGTTATTGATTTTTACTTTAAAACTTCGTCGCAAAGGGCCATATACGGAAAAGCACTTTGCCGAGAACGTACCGTTCGTCAACGGGTCCGAGCAGGCTCGATCTTGAATCCGTTGAGCCGTTTCTGTTGTCGCCCATGCAGAATATCATTCCCTCTTTTATCGTCATCGGGTAAGTGTAAGAGCCTCTGTTCATGCTTCTTCCGCTGTTTGACGAAACGCGCATCGCTTCGATATACGGCTCGTCGAGCGGCTTCACAGTCGCAAGCACCTGATCCACGGTAAGCGACGCGTCGTCGTAAACGTAGACCGCCCATTTTTCAAAGTCTATATAGACCGTCTGACCCGCAACGGCTATCACGCGCTTTATTATCGGCTCCTGCGTCAGCGGGCTGTTCGGCACCTGAAAAACGACTATGTCGTTCTGCTTCGGTTTGTAGAACATATTGGAGATGATTATGGATTCTCCGTCGTGAAAGGTCTCTCTCATGGAGCCGCCCTCGACTCTCGCCTGCCTTGCGACGTACGAGAACATCAGAAGGACGAAGGACAGCGACAGGGCGATTATCTCCACCCAGTCAAATACCTCGTGTATCAGCGGTTTTTTCTGCTTTTTTTCTTCTTCGGGCGCTTCGTTTGTAAGCTCCTGCTTTACTTCTTCCGTGTTATTGCTGCTGTCCATCTTCTGCTTGCGTCTCCTCTTTTTCGACCGGAGCGGGTATCCTTATCATAAACGACGTGAATTTATATCCGCAGCCGTCGGGCAGACGGAATCCGCCCTTGCCCGCGTTCAGCTCCGAAAACGGCTTATATCCGACCTCGGCGCGCTGTGAGTTGTACATAAAGAACGGCGCCGGCTCGTCCGCGAATTTTTTATCCTCGTAAGGCGCGGGAAGCACCGTGTGGACGAGAAGCTTGAACTGATCCCCGCAGCCGCAGAGATATTCGTAAACGGGCGCGAGTATAAGGCTGTCGACCGCTTCTATCGCCTTGATTTTTGCGTCGCGGTCGCCGGAAAGCGCCGCTTTCGCCACGGCTTCCGTGTGAAGCATCACGTAATCCGCGCCGGAGGCGAATTCGTCCGTTACCGCCTTTGCCGAAAGGGCGTGATCCTCCGCGCCGTCCGTCATGGGCGCCTCAAGCGTTTTCATGCCCGCGAGGACCGCCGCGCCCGAAAGCGCCGCGGAGCGCGTTATGACCGTCCCGGAGCCGATCTGCCATTTTTCCGCAAACGGCTCGAATCCGGGCGCCTTTGACGGCGACCACAGCCACAGCGAATTGAGCGGCAGAAGTCCGCGCTCGCGTCTTTTGACGTTGACGGGATGATCCTTCAGTATATCAAAGCTCTTTTCAAACATAGGAACGAGCCTTGACGCGGCGCTGCCGGTCGGCAGGTATCCGCCCGCCGCGCCGTGAATATCGGACGGAGCGGCAAGCGCCGCCGATTCGGGCGCTCTTTTCCAGACAAGGCATCCGAGCCCCGCCGATACGGTGTGGAATTTCTTTATTTTCGTGGATAAGCCCTTGTTCAGCGCGCTTATAAGCTTTGCCGTCTCCTCCTTCGTTATATCGGACGGGCAGCCGGCAAGCTCCTTTTCCGCGTACGGCTCGCCTTTTTCGGAGAGCGATACGAAGGTGCATTTGTACGCCGTATCCTCGGGCTCGAGCATCACGCCCGCGCTCGCCGCGTCAAAAGCGGCAAGCCCGTCAAGCGCGTCGGGATCGTAACCGAGCGCCTCAACGTGCGCGGCGTCAACGTCGGCGCGGAATTTTGCCGTCGCGCCGGATATATAGCCGTTGAAGCTCCTGTATGAAAGCATATTGAAGGTGGGCTTTACAGCCGCCTCAAGCGGAGTTTTGAAGCCCGGCTCATTTTTCTTGCGATCGGCGGCGCCGTCGCAAAGCAGAACAAAATATTTCATGGCATCTCCTAAAATGACCTATTTTATCAGTTAAAAGTGTACCACATAAATTTAGCATAGAAAAGTATAAAATTTAAATTTTGACTTATAAAAGCGTTGACTTTTTTACCATAATGTGATATTATTAAGCCGAATAGATAAAAATACGGAGGAAACGTATGAAAAAAATCATATCGACTGTGATCGCGCTTCTGATGACGCTCGTATGCGCCGCCGGCTGCGTTCAGGATCAGGTACAGACCACGGCGGCGGAAACGACCGGCGCCCCGTCCGAGACGACCGCGGAAGTGACGGAAACGGAAGCTTTAACCGAGGAGGTAACAACTGAAATGACTACCGAAGAGGAAACGACCGAGGCGGAGGAGACTTTGCCCGAGGTTACAGAGGATGCCGAAGCGATGAACGCGGAGCCCGCGGCGGCGTTTACCGTATCGCGCGCGTTCGGCGACGGAATGGTGCTTCAGAGAAACGAATACATAAGGATCTGGGGCTGGGCGAAGGAATCCGAAAACGGAAAGAGAGTGGAAGCCGAATTCAGCGGACTCCACGGCGCCGCCGTCATAGAGAACGGCGAGTGGACGATAACGCTCGGCGGCACGCTGCCCGAATGCACGGAGGGCAAAACGCTGCGCGTGTTTGCCGCGGACGGCGCGGAATACACGTACGACGACGTTCTTGTGGGCGACGTTTACTGGGTAGTCGGACAGTCCAACGTCTGGTATCCCGTATCGTACGTGCTTGAGGAGCCCCGCGCGAGCGAGGAGGCGAGAAACGCCGAGATAAGCGACGAACTGCAGATACGCCTGAACAGAACGTTCGCGGGCGACTTCGGCGGCATACAGATCGGCACGAACGCCGTATCGCGCGACGTTGTGAACAGACGCGGCTGGCAGAAGCCCGAAAAGGGAGCGAAGGATTTCTCCGCGCTCGGATATTTCACCGCGCTGATGCTCTATAACAAAATGGACCGCAAGGTTCCCATGGGAGTGATAGAGTTTGACGGAAACGGCTGCGCGCTTCACGCGTTTCTTCCGAACGAGGTAAGAGACGAGCTTAAGATAAGCACGGAGAAAAACGGCGTTTACTCCGCGCCCGGCGTAAACCAGCACGTATCCTCGTTTATGTATAACCACGGTATGTACTCGTTCCAGAAGATGCCGATAAAAGGAATACTCTGGTATCAGGGCGAGTCGGACTGCCAGGACACGAACAAAAACAACACGGAATACGCAAACCGCTTTACCGCGCTGATAAAATATCTGCGAAACGCTCACGATCAGATACATAAGGATTATCCCGTATATATCGTCGAGCTGCCGCCGATTTTCATAGCGTTCGACTTTGCGCAGGTAAGGATGAATATGGGCAGCATACCGAATATGCTCGAAAACGCGCATATCTGCCCGACGTCCGACCTCTGGAGCGACAAGGATTACGGTCTCGGCGAGCCCGTAAAGAACAACCTGCACCCGTACAACAAATGGGAGATCTCTCAGCGTATGACGCAGATAATCTTAGCCGATATGAAGATAGAGGGCAAGATGAACGAGGTCGCGGGACCGCTTGCGAGAGAGTTCGTTTTATCCGAGGACAAAAAGAGCGTTGAGATAACGTTCGACTTCGTCGGAGAGGGACTGAAATTCCTTGACGGCGCTCAAAAGGGTCTTAAGATAATGACGGGAAGCAGAAAAACGTGGACAAAGGCGTCCGACGTTGAGATCACGGCGCCGAACAAAATAAAGATCACGTCCAACAACGTGATAAAGGCGATATGCTACGGCTCCGCGTATAACGATTATTTCCCGAAGACGCTCACCATCTGCTCGGGCTCCGGCGTACCCGCCTGCGCGTTCAGATATGATTTCCCGCAGGAATAAGAATAATATATAAAATATCGGGGTTGTTTTGCAACCCCGATATTTTATGAAAAGAAATCTTTTATCACCGTCATTTTTTCACCGTCGTAAATCATCAGATTTGACGGATTTGCTCTGTCGTATACGTAAAGCTTTCCGCCGTTTACGCAGAACGAATAGCTGTGTATTCCGCCGTCTTTGTCAAAGCTTATATCGACCCATCTGTTCTCATAGGGATAATAAAGGTATATCCCGTATTCTCCGCCGTCCTCCTTTAAACAGCTGACAACCGCGCCGTTATATATCACAAGAGAGTTTAACGACTCGTTGTAATAGCCGCCGTTTGCAGCCTTTACGGCGGGGAACGTCTCTTTTACGTTTATATCGGCAGTCTTCATATTGCCGTCACGGTCGAGAATTATGATACGCTTTGATACGGTGTCGAACATATAAATGTCGCCGCCGTATTCCTTACAGCGATAAGTGTTTATATCATTTATATACGTTATATTCTTTACCTCGCCGTCATAGCTCATAAAGTAAATTCCGTCTTTTATGCGCACGTATACGCCGTCCTCGGTCATACCGTAAAATGATATCGAGTCGCCCGTGCTTATCTCACATATCTTATATACCGTCTTATCCGATATAACCGCGCATTTCAGCGTGTACGTTTTATCGCTGTACGTAATATAGTATAATTCCCCGCCGCGGTAATATAACTTCTGTACGGATTCCTTTGACGATATAAACGAATACACGTCGCCTGTTTCAAGGTCATAGCGGTATATATCCGTGTTGCTCGCAAAGCCCGATACAGCGTACGCGTTTTTACCGTCCTGCGCGTTTGTCAGATACAGCATGGCAAGGCTGTTGTAGCCGAATTTGCCGTTTTTTTCGCATACGTATTCTCCGTTTTTCTCACAAAGAAACCGTATCTGCATATCGTTTTCGTGTATTATTATCCGCTTTTTGCCGTTTGCGTCGAACACTTTTACGCCGCTGCACAAATTCCTGTCTATCATCTCGTCGTGCGTTAGCGTGGTTTTTTTATCTATAAGCCCGCCCGCCGTAAATACGTCTTCGTTATCCGCTGTTTTTTCCTGTTTGCCGCCGTATAACTGCTCCTCGACGATCAGATTCAGGTCAGCCTCTCTGCCGGCAATATCGTAAAGACGCGCTTCGCCGTCAGACACCTTTATTTCAAAATACACGTCCGTCTTTTTGTCGGTCGAGTAAGAATTGAGTACCGCCGTCCCGCCCTCGGCGTAAAACAAACGCTGATTCTTTGCTCTGAAGGTCATTGTCTTCGATTTAGCAAGCACAGCCGGAACTTCGGTTTTATATACGGTAAGATTTACCTTATCCGCGTTGTTGCCGCTTGAAATATAGCTTGAAATATAAGGCGTCAGAAGTATCAGCTCGCGCGCGCCGTCGCCGTCAGCGTCACACAGCACCGGACCGCCGTAATAACCGTTAACGGAAAGGCACATTTCAATGCTCTTATACCCTCCGTTTCCGTAGCTTGTATCATATTCCATTTCGGTCTTAACCGCGCCGTTTTTGTTTACGAAGAACACCGAGGCGTACGCAAGCTTCATTTCCGGATACGGCGTCCACGGGCAGACGAATATCTGCATACCCGTCAGCTCATAAAAGCCTTTCGGCGTAACGTCAACGGCGCACGCGACGGGGTCGTGCGTGAACGGTTCGTCATAATACTTTCCGTCGCCGTATTTTCGGCGCGAGTCGGCAAGGCAGTTTTTGTTTATTATTTCAATCGCCAGAGACGCGGTCACGGCGTTTTTATCCTCCGTCGGCGTGTCTACAAACACGGTAACCTTAAATGAATCGTATTTTGACGGGCCCGTACCGTAACAGCGTCCCTCTTTTATTATGACGCCCGTTTTGTAATATATATTTTCATCCCCGTATTTAAGATTGACAAAGCCCTCTTTTTCAAGGCGCTTCTGATAGTCTTCAAGCATTGTCGCCGTGGGGAACAACGCGCTGTTGTGTCCCGTTACGGTACATTCGCCGTTCAAGTCGGGGAAATACGGCGCGGCGGATTCGTCTATCACGTTGTCCGTTATAAACGTCCAGTCCCCGTTTGACTGCGGCTGTTCCTTATCCGTAAAAGTCCATTCCGGCTTTTTATCGTTCACGGGCGGCAGGTCGCTTCCGCGCCTGTTAAGCAAAGGCAAGCCGTCTTTTATTATTATATCGTATATCACCTCACCGAAATTTTCCGACACGGTTCTGACAATGACTTTACCGTTATCGTTTTTAAATCCGACGTCGGGATACATCATAGTGCCCCCGCTGTACACGTTATCCGCGGTTATTACGTCGACGCAGACGGTGAAAACGCCGCTTGTTCCGCCGTCATTCATTAAAATCACGTCGTTTTTCCCGTCGCCGTCTACATCCGAAACGGCGGCTTTTTCAAGATCCGTACGGTGTATAACGCCGTCTTTGATACAGCAGACGAACCAGCGGAACTGTCCGAATTTTTCCATATAGCTCGACAGCGGTTTTAAATCGTCCGACGAGCAATACGGTACGGCGAACATCTGCGCCCCCGTCGCTTCATAAAAGCCCTTCGGCGTAACGTCTATCGGACAGAGTCTTCCGACCTGCAGGCGCGGTTTTGAATAAATAAGCTTTGCCGCGTCTTCTTCAGACAGGGCGTCTTTCGGCGCGTACGCGCTTTTGCTGACCCAGGCTATTATAATCTGATTCGTTTCATTTGCGTACCAAAGCTGAACTATGCAGTCCCGACGCAAAAGATACGCGCTCGTTTCACTCTGATGCAGCGCGTCAAATCCGCTTTCTTCAAGCGATGAAACGTACGGCGCGAAATTTTCAAGTCCGAAATTGTCCGCGTAATACGCCTGATAAACGGAAAAATCGTCCCTGTAAGCAAAAGCCGGCAGCTTAAACGGCGCCTCGCCGACGCAGCGGAAACAGTTGTAAACAAGCTCGCCGTCAGATTCGTTTGTTATCGGATTATTTTTGTTCGGGTCCTTTAAAAGAAGCGGGCGGATTATCGGAATGGCTGTTATAAGAATCAGAACGCACGCGGCGAGCGCCGTCATTTTCGGCAGTAAACGCTCTGTTTTCTCCTTTTGCTTCGGCTCAGGCGGCGTGAGCGTGTTTTCATCAAGCTCTCCCAACGCGTCCGCTATAATATCGCTTTTTTTCACATCAAACCCTCGCTTTCAAGCTTGTTTTTAAGTCTGTCACGGCTGCGTTTGAGCATCATTTTGACCTTGCTTTGCGTAAAGCCCGTGTTTTTTGCTATCGTTTTCACGTCGTAAAAATTAAAATACCGCTGTAAAAACACGGTTTTCCCGTCGGCGTCAAGCTCGCCGACAAATTCGCGCACGCACTTTTTTATCGCCTCGCACTCGCCCGCGTCCTCCGTCTCGCCCGGAATAACCCCGGCAATCTCGTCAAGCGCAAGCACGGCTTTGCCGCCGCCGCGCTTCTCCGCGTTATTGTAGCGCAGACGCATAAGCGCGTGATTGCGGCAGAGCTTGCAAAGATACGTCTGCAAAACCTGCGGCCTGTGCGGCGGTATGCTGTTCCACGCGGAAAGATACGTGTCGTTCACACACTCCTCCGCGTCGCGCTTGTCGCCGACTATGGAATATGCGGTTTTTTTCAGGTACGCCCCGTATTTTTCGGCCGTCCTGTTAAGAGCCTCTTCGTCTCTTTGAAAAAACAGCTCAACAATGCTTTTGTCTTCCATAATGCCTCCCGCATTAGGGTAACAAGAGTTATCCGAACCCGCTCAAACGGCGCTATTTCGGCTCTTTTCGGTTTGTCGTCATTGGAATACC
>CACZOH010000043.1 GCA_902782785.1 uncultured Ruminococcus sp.
GATATCCGACTCATTAGCTCAGTAGGTAGAGCACTTGACTTTTAATCAAGGTGTCCGGAGTTCGAATCTCCGATGGGTCATGAAAAAGCACGCAGAAGCGTGCTTTTTTCAATACTGTCCGCCCCGGAAAATTCCGCTTCACCTCAGTCGGATAAGGGAAACGTTTCTATTGACAAAAAGCGGCGTTTATGTTATAATAAAAGCAAAAGAGAAGAAAACGAGGAATATAATGGCAGTTTACAGGTGCAAAAGGTGTAAGACCGCTTCAGATTGCGGACCGGATGCGGATTACTGCGTCTGCCGTATGTGCGGCAAGAGGCAGAAGCTTCCGCGGAGCTTCAAAAAGCTTTTCTCTCCCGGTTACGACGCCGAAAAAGCGGCGAAGCGAAAAAAAAGAATAAAAACCGCCGTTATCCTCTCCGTTATCTTCGGCGCGGTCTTTTCCGTTCTGCTTTTTTCCTTCATCATACCGGAGATAAAATACGGCAAAGCGGTAAGATCGTACGATTCCGGCGATTACGAACAGGCGCTTGCGGCTTTCAGGTCTTTAAAAGGATATAGGGACAGCTATGATCAGATAGATAAATGCAAGGAAGCGATAAAAGAGGGCGTATATCAAAACGCAAAGGCGCTGTACGGAAAAGGAGAGTACGAAGAAGCGCTCAAGGCGTTCAAGCCGCTTAACGGATATAAGGACAGCGGCGATTATATCGCCCTGTGCGAGCGCGCCGTAACGGATATCGTATATAACAGGGCGGTCGCGTCGATCGGCAAGGGCGACGTTGTGGAGATATACGAAACGCTGATCGGACTTGACGGCTACAAGGACAGCGCGGAAAAAGCGAGCGGGATATTCGACGAATATAAAAAAGCCAAGCTCGGCTCCGCGGATATCGGCGACGTTATATATTTCGGCGGCTATGAACAGGATAACGACGCATCGGACGGCAAGGAGGATATAGAGTGGCGCGTGCTCGACAAAGACGGCGACAGACTGCTGATAATAAGCAAATACGCGCTTGACTGTCACAAATATAACGAGGTCGAGGCAGACGTAACGTGGGAAACGTGTTCGCTTCGCAGCTGGCTGAACGAAACGTTTATAAACGAGGCGTTTGACGAGAAAGAGCGGGAGCGCATAATCAGCTCCGTCGTCAAAGCGGACGGGAATCCGGCGTTTTCCGTGCCTGTCGGCAGAGATACGACGGACAGGATATTTGTTTTAAGCGCCGCGGAGGTATACAGATATTTCGCCTCATCCGAGGACAGGATGTGCAAGCCGACCGATTACGCGATAGCGCGCGGAGCGGGTACGGGCAACAGTTACGAGGATTTCCGCCTTATACTCTGCTGGTGGGTGCTGAGAACTCCGGGGTATTATCCCGGCTACACCTCGTTCGTCTTTTATTCGGGCTACGTGAATCTGTACGGTTACGAGGTCAGCCTCCCGAGCGACGCTATCCGCCCCGCTTTGTGGATAGATACAAAGAAATAAAACAAAAAAGCGCGTCCCGGCGCGCTTTTTAAATTGCATACAAAGTGTTTTTTTAAAACAACTCCTTCCGTCTCGCCTGCGGGCTCGGTCAGGTTGCGGCTCTGACAGTCCACCAGACTGTCATTCACTACCGCGCCCCCCCGCTTCGCTGCCTCGGTGAGGGAGGCGAATCAAGGCGCCCTCTTTGAGGGAGCTGTCGCCGGAGGGATTCCCCGCCGCGAACCGGAGCCCGGGGTTCCCCGACGCGAACCTGAGAGCGTTGGGGGTTCACGGGGAGAGCGGTGGGATTTCCCGCCGAGGGCGACTGAGGGAGTTTGTATTCATTTTGAATTCTTTGCGGCTATGTACGTGTCCGCCATGAATTCCGCGAGGACGGGCGTCAGCACGTCGTACCCTTTTGCGTTCGGATGGAGCCCATCGTTCGTATACAGTCTTGACTTTACGTCAAATCTTTCGTTGAACCATCCGTCGTTATAAAGGTCGAGATACGCAACGCCCCATTTATCGCAGAGCGCTTTTATCATATCGACGTATTCGGTCATATCCATACATCTGCCCGTATTGAAATCTACCTTATACAGTATCATAAACATTATGACCGCTTCGGGATGATTTGCCGAGAGAGTATACAGCACCTCTTCAAGTCCGCCCGCAAGCGTTTTTTTGTCGAGCTTTGACGCGTCGAAATCATCTGCCGTCATATCCGATACCACGCCGACGGGAGCCGAATCCATGGCGTCGTTTACACCGCCCTCTATCACTATCATATCCGCCTTGCGGGTAAGATCCTGTTTCGTCTGCGCGATTATCGTGTTCAATCCGCGCGCCGTTGAAAACGAGGCGCCGTTTTTTCCGCGGTTGTACGTTTTCGTGCCGTAAAGCTCCCTTATGCGTCCCGCGTAAGAATAATACACCGTACGCGACGGATCGTCGTGGAAGGATTTATCGCATACGGAATCGCCGTAATAGATCACCTTTTTGTCGTATAAAACGGCTGAGACGTCGCACGATCCGGGACCCTGCTCAAACGACGGCACGGCTTTTTTATTATATATTTCATATATGAAATCCGCCGTTCTGCCGGCAAGCTTTCCGCAGTCGTCTTCGCCGTACTTCAGCGCTCTTTCGCGGCTTTTGCCGTCCTGCGGCACGGCGTCTATTTCAAATTCCGTTATGAGCGGCCATTCCACGTCGTACGCCGTGGCGCGGACGCGGACGTATCTTGCCGTAAAGCTTTCATTGTTATACGTTTCCCTGTCGTTTTTGTCAAGCTCGCACAGCTGTGTGAACTCCTCTTTGTCCAAAGAATATTCAATAACCGCCGAATGCATGTAGTTTTTCGGATATTTTTCGGAGCCCATTATGAGGCGTACGGAGCTGACGTTTGACAAAGCGCCCAGATCTACCGTGAACGAATGGTTTTCGAGAGCGGCGCCCGCCGCCCAGAAAAGCGTTGACGTATCGCCGTCTATCGCATATTCGGGGCCGTTGTTCTGATATATATTCATATTCGTCTCCGCGGTATATCCGGTTTGCGGACGGTATTCAAGCTCCGTTTCTTCATCCGTCAGATCGAGCGTGAAAACGCCCCACTTCACGCACGCGGCGCGCATAACGGCGGCGAAGCGGCGCATATCCGATACGCAGCCCGTGACGGAGCTAATTTCCGGCGGTATTATACAGCCGACCGACGCGTCGGGAAACAGCTTTTTCGCGGTCATAAGCAGATTTTCAAACCCGCCCGCGAATTTTGACGTATCGAGCTCCTCCTCAGACGTTTCCTCAGCGCTTTTCGCGGTTACCCTTCCTGTATCGACGGCTCTTGCGGCGTCCGTCACGCCGCATCCCAATATGATAATATCGTAGCCGTTACCGCGCTCAGCCTCAAGCTGTGACGCTACCGTCGCCCTGCCCGGTATATCCGTTACCGCGGCGTCCTCCGCGGAGGCGTTCTTATAGTCAGAAAAAGATATCCTCTCCGCCGCCTGCCGGATAAAGTCCGGCGTATCTTCCGGGTCCGCGCCCGCCATAAACGCGTCTCCCGCAAAAAGAGCGGTTTTGCCCTTCAGCTCCTCCTCCGGCGTAAGCGGTATCGTCTCCGCTTCCGTTTCGGTCTCCGTGACGGCCACGGGACCGGTCGTCTGTTCTCCGGTATCCTTTATCTCTGTCGTTACCCCTGTTGTTTCCCGTCCGTCGGCTCCGCACGACACGGAAGCGAGGACGAACAAAAGCGCTGACGCCAAACAAATGATCCTTTTCATATTTTTACCCTGTATATTTTTTTCAGCATCATTATAATACAAACAAAAGAAAAAGTCAAGTGCCGTAAAAAGAAGCCGCGGCGGCTTTCAGCGATAAAAACAGACCGCCGTTGTCCCCGGCGGTCTCTTAATATCATTCGGCGATTTTAAAATACACCTGACTCATAAACACGTCTTCAAGCGACGTCATATCGTAATCCGACGCAAAGCTTATTGTGTACGTATTGCCGTTATAGTTATAAACGTACGTGTGTCCCGGTTTTCCGCCCTCCGAGTATTCAAAATACTGATATTTGATACCGTTATGCGTTTTTTCCGTGTACGTGTAATCGGACTCCGCCATGACCTCGTCTATCGATTTATCCTTGAAATAAACGAGTCTTACGTCAAAAACGCGCTCTCCCTGATCATTCGTATAATCTATGTTTCTGAAGGAGCCCATCGTTTCTCTGTGGAGCTCCCTCCAGTTTTCCTTATAATATAAGTCATAGTGGTTGGACTCGGAATCAAGCTCTATGTCAACTCCGTTTATTGTAAAGGTCGCGCCGCCGTTTTTCTTATTATCTTTTCCGGCGTCGTCACCGCCCGCTTTTTTGCAGGATGAAAGCGTGAATACCGAAAATACGCATAAGCATATAAGAATAATTGAAATAAGCTTCTTCATTTGTCCCTCTCCTTGTCATTTCTTTATGCGCGCCATAACTCTGACGCCGCTGTAGCTTGTGGCTTCATTGTCGCCAAGACCGCCGGATTCATAAACGTATTTTATGTGAGGCTCCACGAAATCGGGCGTGCGCAGCCAGTATGATACCTCGCCGAGCTTTCTTTCGTCCTCTGTCGGGAAATACTTTTCTATCTCCTCTCTGCTCGGTACGAAAAGCAAGTCGTCCGTATCGGGTCCGCCGTCGCGTTTCCAGCTTCCGCCTCCCTCGGTCGTTACGTGCGACAAAGCGATCTTTGCTCTTTCCTGCGGTGTAAAGAGCTTCTCAAGCATCTCGTCACCGTTCAGGATTCTGCGCAGGTCGGATACTGACCAGTCCGCGTGCTCCGGTTCTTTTCCGTCCTTTGCGTCCATAAACGTGCTTTGACCTATGATGCCCGTCGTTATCATAAGAAACGACGTATCGTCCTCGTCGAGCACCTTCCATTCAAGATCCTCGTACCCGTCGAGCACGTACGGGTTTTTGTCGTAAAGACCGAAACTGAATTTGTCTCCGACCTTTAAGGCGGCTATCCTTTTATTGAGCTCCGCGTCCTCTTTCGGCTCCACGTTTCCGTTTGCGTAGCCTATCACGTCGTTTTCGTCATACATGACCCACATTGCGGGGCGTATGCCGTTTTTGCTGTCAACGTCCCAGCCGTACGCGGACGCTTTTGTCTCCCAGCCTTCAACGCAGGCGGCTTTATCGGACGAGTCGCCCATATCGCGGAGCCACCACGTCATGGCCTTGCCGAAGCCGTCCACGTCCCTTAAGCTGTATATTTTGCTCCCGAATTTTGAAAGCAGATATTCGGTCGGCGCTCCGTGTATCGCGCTGCCTTTGCCTGTCATATATTTTGTGACTTCGTCAACGGAAAGCAAAAATACGCGTTCCTCGGTCTCCGATATCTTGCTTTTGTAATCCTCAACGTACGGCGTTTTGACGGTCGTGCTCATTATCAGCTTCTTTTCGCCGTCGGTAAACGCGTTTTCATAGAAATCGCCGTTCAGATACCTGCGCACGTCGGAATCCTTATATAAACAGTGCGTGAATCTCTGATCCTTTTCCGCTTCCTTGAAATATCCGAATTCAATAATCCTGTCTGATACGACGAGAGCCTTGCCGACGTGCTGGTAAAGCACCGTCCAGGTTATCGCCTCCGCGCCGTTTTTCGTATTACCGTCCTGCTCCCAGGCGCCGAGAGTGAATTTGTCG
This sequence comes from uncultured Ruminococcus sp., assembly GCA_902782785.1. Taxonomy (GTDB): domain Bacteria; phylum Bacillota; class Clostridia; order Oscillospirales; family CAG-272; genus UBA1248. Next base: position 5,673 of record CACZOH010000043.1, read on the forward strand.
CCGGGTTTGGCGTTTTCAAGCGCGCCTGCCGTCTGCGTCGTGTCCGCTTCCGCACGGCTGCCCGTGGGTCTGCCGTCGGTGCCGTCGTCCTTGTTTCCCGTATTGCCGCCGACTATCTTTCCGAGATTACAGGCGGAGAGCGCCGATATCACGGTCACGATAACGAGAAAAAGCGCCGTAAGTCTTAATTTCTTCATTGATCGTCCTCCAAAGCATCAATACTTGTAATCATACGTTATTTCCGCGTTCTGAAGCGCCTCGTTGCCGTTTGCCGCGGTTATCTTCTGCCACTGTTCTTCGCTTCCCGCATAGAATATCTTAAGCGATCCTACTCCGGCAAACGCGTTTGCCTCTATTTTCGTAAGTGACGCGGGAAGATATACGGCACCGAGCGACGAGCAGCCGGAGAAGCAGAACGAGCCGATCGTGTCAAGGCCTTCGGTCAGCGTGATCTCGGTAAGCGCCGCGTCACCTTCAAACGCGCTCGACATAAGCAGATACGGTCTGCCGCTCTTGTCGGCAAACGTCACCTTTTGGAGCGCGGTGCACCCTTCAAACGCGGATTTGTTTACGTCGGCGTTGCCGTTGAGCGTCACCTCGGTAAGCCCCGTGCAGGCGGTGAATCCGGACTGACCGACTCTTTCAAGCGTGGAGGGAAGCGTCACCGTTTTCAGCTTCGGACAGCCGCCGAATGAGCCGAGACCTATGCCGATAAGCCCCTCGGAAAACGTGACCGTTTCAAGATTTTTGCTCTCCGATACCGCGTCCTCGCCGATGGACGTGACGGTCCACGGTATATAAAGGCTTTTCATGGTATCGTTTGATATCGCGTCTTCTTCTATGTGCGTCACGGGTACGCCGTCCACGTGAGACGGTATTACAAGCTCCGTGCCGGTGAAAGTGCCTATATCCCGTACCTCACACATATCGCCGTAATTTCTTATATCAAGCCCATCGCTGCCCTTGACCTGCTCCGGCTCCGTTTCGTTTCCGCCGGGTACGGCCGTTTCGCCGTTTGTGATCGCCGCGGTATCAGCGTCGGTATTTGACGCAGTATCGCCCGGTTTATACGTATCGGGGGCGCTTGTGCCCTGTCCGTTTGTGCCGGACGGCGAGTCAGCTCCGCCTGAGCAGGCGGACAGCAAAGCGATAACAAGCGCAAGAATAAGTAAAGCTGTGATCTTTTTCATCTTTTTTCTCCTTTAAGTCTGTTTTCAGCCGTTATACGTTATTTCTCTGTCCCACATCGGGTCGTTGCCCGAGTCTATATCAACCTTTTCCCACGCGTCTTTGGCTCCGTTATAGATCACGGACGATATTGCGGTACATCCTCTGAACGCGTCGTTGTCGACGTGCTTCAAAGTCGACGGGAGTTTTATCGTCGCAAGCGAGGTACAGTTGTAAAACGACTGTGGGCGTATGTCCGCCGTTCCCTCTCTGATCTCCACACTCTTTATCGTACGGTTTTCTGAAAACGAAGCGGAGGCGAGGTCGTATTTATGCCCGTTGAAATCCGCGGGAAGCACTAATTCCGTATCCGTGCCCGTATAGGACAAAAGCAGCGTTTTTTCGCCGTTGTCATAGTAATAATATCCGCCGTTCGTCCCGTAAACGTGCAGATCGCCTTCCGTGATGATGTTTTCCGCGTAATATGCGACGTGACCGTTATCGCTTGAGCCGTATTTCAGCGTAAGCGACGAGAGGTTTTTGACCTCAACGAGCTTATAGCACGCCAGAAACGCTTTCTGACTTATCCGCTGCAGATTTTTAGGAAGCGTTACCGTATATAAGTTAAGACACATATAAAACGCATTGCCGTCGATATCCGTAAGCGAATCCGGGAAAGATATCCTGCGAAGCGATTTGCAGCCCGTAAACGCGTAGCCGCCTATTTCCGTTATGCCCTCGGGCAGAGTTACTGACGTTATATCGGTATTGTTGTAAAACGCCTTTTCGTCTATCGCGGTAACGGGCTTGCCGTCGTGTTTGTCGGGTATTATTATATCCCTGTCCCTGCATTCTCCGACGCCTTTTACGTGATATTCGTCGCCCCACGGCTCCATTTCAAGCCCTTCGCTCGCTTTGGCGCCGCATACCGCGCATACGTTGTCCTTCATTTTATGACCCGCGGGTTCGGCGTACACGGTCTCCTTTGCGGCGCATTCGGAGCAGACGCGTTCCCTCGCGGCGCCGGTCGTGCAGCTGCCCTCGCCCGCGTCCTTCCATTCGCCGTATTTATGGGTATGGGACGGGTCGGTATTTCCTTTATTCTCCGTTATCTGTTCTTTACCTGTGTTTTCATTCTGCGCCGCAGACGGCGTCGTACCTGACGGAGCGCTTGTGTCGTCCTTGCTTCCGCCCGCGCAGGAAATCAAAAGAGCGGAGATCATGACCGTGATGAGAAGTGCCGTAATGATTTTTTTCATCTTTTTTCCTTTCGGTCCCGTCCTGCCCCGGACGGGTTTTATTTATAATAATACAATTATATTATATATGTCAATAGCGGATCTGTCTATTGCGTAAAACCGCATTTTATACTGCGGCTTTACGAAAATCGCAAAAAAAAGCTCTCCGCACGGAGCGGAAAGCCACTTTGTTTACTTGTTATCCGATTCGTCGCGGCAGAGGCTGACGAGTCCGGAGCGTGTGGAAACGCCGGTCTTGCGGTAAATGGACGTCACATTTGCCTGTACCGTCCTTATCTTTACCGAAAGGCTTTCCGCTATCGCCGCCTGCTTGTCCTCAGTCAGAACAAGCTGTTTGAGAACTCTGAATTCCGACTGGGTCAGACCGTATTTTTCCTTTACGGATTCAAGCGCACCGTCGGGCGTATCCTTTGCGGCGGACGGCTCATCCGTCTTCTGCGGCTCGGCTCCCAGATTGAAATCGCCGTTTATCGCCGTCAGTATCATTATTACGGCGAGCGCCGCTATGTTGAGCGACAGCACCGCCACCGGGGAAAGCGACGATATCGGTATTACAAACGTAAGAATGACAGCCAGACTGTCCGTTACGCGTCCCGCGGACGACCAGAGCCCCGGCATACGCGTTTTCGGCGCGAGCTTCCAGAACGTGAGGTTGTAATATGATATAACGGCGGAAAGCGATACGTAGTAGAGGCACATATTGAGCCAGTACGCACCCGTGACCTCCGTCAGAACGGCGTTCAGAAGCGAGAGCACCGCCGTGCAAAGCGTGGAGATCGGCAGATATTTTCCGTTTTTTATATCTCCCAGGATCCCGAACGAAACAACGGCGGGTATCATCAAAAGGCGCGGCCACGAATAAACGTTATATTCCGTATAGCCGGACTGTATCTGCAGGTGATGGATATAGCTGTTGTAATAAGATATGAAAAGCAGCATCGAAAGCGTAATGACAAGGGCGAAAACAAGCTTCCGCGCGCCTTTTGCCGCGGGCTTGACCTCCTCCGCACTCTCCTCCGGCTCGTCCTTTATGCAGACGAGCATATATCCGAGCGCGGCAAACGAAACAGCGGAGACTGCCGCGAGAAGAACGGGAACCGAAAACTGAAGCTGTAAAAGGTACTGCGTAAGTATCGCAAAAGAGTACCCCGCGCCCATACAAACGCCGGCTTTCACACCGTCCCCCGTCCTGTACGCCATACGTACGTATACCGCGCCTCCGACAAAACCGATGCAGACGACGGTCACGGCGGCGGCGATAAGATATATCGCCGACGCGCTTGACGAAAACATCAGCACCGACGCGCCCGGCACGCACACTGCGAGCGCGAACAGAGAAAGCGTCAGCCGCACGCGGCTTTTACGCACGAATTTATGTGTCATACCGTGGAAAACAAAACCCGCCACGGCGAATATCTGTATGTATAAATAGATCTTTTCCTGAAAATCATCGGAAAGAAGTCCGCGTCCCGCCTGATTGCACAGCCGCATTATCACAAACTGCAAAAAAGCGAATGAGGCAAAAAGCAAGATCGCGGGGATATTCTTTTTAATGCTCGTTTTTATACCGTTTTCCTCCGTTTCCCGGTCGTTTGCCTTTATCGGTCTTCAGGCAGAGGCTCGCCGTTTTTGTCGAGATGATAATAATACGATATGGTGTTAAGGACCGGCGGCGCGGCGTTGCCGCCCGCGGCTCCGTTTTCTATTACGCAGGATATCGCTATCTCGGGATCGTCGTATGGCGCGAACGCGACGAAAACGGCGTTGTTGTTCGTCTGGCTCGTCTGCGCCGTACCGGTTTTCGTACCGACGGGGAATTTATAGCCCTTTGTCGCGGTCGTCAGCTCCTTGGAGCGCTTCATACCGCTTTTTACGGACTGGAGACATATCTCGTCCATTTCGACCTTTCCGAGTATCTCCGGCGCGTTTTTCTCCTCGCCGCTGCCCGAGAAATTACAGGTCTTCAAAAGGATCGTGGATTTATACCGCGTGCCGCCGTTCACCGCCGTCGCTATGTACGACGAGAGCTGCAGCGGCGTGAAGCTGTTGTCGGACTGTCCGATCGCCGCCGCGAGCGTGTCGCCCGAATACCAGCGTTTTCCGACGCTCTCCTTGTATTCCGGCCCCGCGAGTATGCCTTTCGACTCCGGCAGTTCTATGCCCGTGTAATCGCCGAGCCCGAGCTGCTTGCAGTATTTGTTCAGCGTGTCGATACCCGTAAGCCTGCCCGTTTCGTAGAAA
>CACZOH010000044.1 GCA_902782785.1 uncultured Ruminococcus sp.
ACGCCGGTATTCCAATGACGACAAACCGAAAAGAGCCGAAATAGCGCCGTTTGAGCGGGTTCGGATAACTCTTGTTACCCTAACGTAAAAATACGCCCGTAACAAGATCCGCGGCGCAAAATAAAATTTGATAATATATTGAAATATCAAAAGAATTGTGTTATAATGTTGACGGAAGAGAAGGCGGCGCGCGTTATGCGTTATGAAAATCGGATCCGGCGAAAGGAGAAAGCGTATGATCGACGACGGTGAAAGAACGTATATCGCAATAGATCTGAAGTCGTTTTACGCTTCCGTCGAGTGCGCGGCGCGCGGCAGGAACCCGCTCACCACAAATCTCGTTGTAGCGGACGAGAGCAGAACGGAAAAGACGATATGCCTCGCCGTTTCGCCGTCGCTCAAATCGTACGGCATATCGGGCAGAGCGCGGCTTTTCGAGGCGGTGCAGAGGGTAAACGAGATAAACCGCGAGCGCAGACGCGCATTGCGCGGCAGGCCGTTTTCCGGCAGGTCGGACGATTATGAAGCCCTCTGCTCAGATCCCTCGCTTGAGGTGGATTTCATAAGAGCGGCTCCGAGAATGGCGGAGTATATGAAGGTCAGCGGGCAGATATATTCCATATATCTGAACCACGTTTCGCCCGACGATATATTCGCCTATTCAGTAGACGAGGTGTTCATAGACGCGACGCCGTATATAAAGCGCGACGGGATAACAGCGCACGGATTTGCGATGGTCCTGATAAAAGACGTTCTAAGACAGACGGGCATCACGGCGACTGCGGGGATAGGCACAAATATGTTTCTCGCCAAGGTCGCCATGGACGTAACGGCAAAGCATATGCAGGCGGACAAGGACGGCGTGCGTATCGCCGAGCTTGACGTCATGAGCTTCCGCCGCACGCTCTGGTCTCACCGACCCTTAACGGATATATGGCGCATAGGCGCGGGCATCGCAAAGCGGCTTGAGAATCTGGGCATATACACACTCGGCGATATAGCGCGCTGTTCCGTGAACAGCGAGGAGATACTGTATAAGGAATTCGGCGTGAACGCGGAGCTTCTGATAAACCACGCGTGGGGCTGGGAGCCGACGACGATAGCGGACGTGAAATCGTACAAGCCGGAAAACAACAGCCTGAGCCTGGGGCAGGTCCTCTCTTCGCCTTACGGCTTTGAAAAAGGGCGGCTGATAGTGGAGGAGATGACGGACCAGCTCGTCTTCGACCTCGTTGAAAAACGTCTCGTGACGGATCAGATGGTGCTGACCGTAGGGTACGATATTGAAAATCTGGCGGACGAAAAAGAATTCCGCGGGATCGTTGAGACCGACTGGTACGGGCGCAGGGTGCCCAAGCAGGCGCACGGCTCGATAAACCTCGGCAAATTCACCTCGTCCACAAAGCTTATAATGAAAAAAGTCGCGGAGCTGTACGACCGTATAGTCGACAAGAATCTGACGGTACGCAGGATGTACGTGGTCGCCAATCACGTTATAAACGAAGAGGAGGCGAAGGAGATACCGGAGCAGATACAGATTTCGGCTTTTGACGACATCGATCTTTTGGAGCGGAAAAGAGCCGAGGAAAAGGCGGCTCGGGAAAAAGAACGCCGCATCCAGGAGGCTGCCATAGAGCTGAAAAAGAAATACGGCAAAAACGCCATCCTCAAGGGCATGAATCTTCAGGATGGCGCCACGGCAAAGGAAAGGAACAAACTGGTCGGCGGACATAAAGCCGGCGAATAAATATGAAAGGGCAAAAAAATGAAAAGTAAAGCGTATAAGAGTTTACTTGCCGTCTGCCTCGCGGCCGTTCTCGCCGCGCTTCCGGGCTGCGGCAAAAAAGAACGCACCGCGCAGGATATGATAGAGGAGCTCGTCGTGGATTACGGAAACTACGGCGAGGCGGCGACAGGACGCGTCGCCGAGCTTCTCGCCGAACTTGACGCAAAAAACCCGGAGCTCGGCGCAAGGTGGAAAAAAATAACGGATATATGGAAGACCGTGAACAAAAACAACACGGTAAATTACGGCGTTCTGCCGGACGGACTGCCCGACACGGACGAGCTTTGCATCGTCGCGCTCGGCTTCCAGCTTGAGCCGGACGGTACGATGCGGGACGAGCTTGTTGAACGCCTCAAAGTCGTGCTCGCAAGCGCACAAAAATATCAGAGAGCGTATATAGTCTGCACGGGCGGCGGCACGGCGACGGAGAACGAAAACGCCACGGAAGCGGGAGAAATGGCGAAATGGCTCGTTTCAAACGGTATAAAAGAGGACCGCGTGATCGTGGAGAACAAGTCCCTCACAACGGCGCAGAACGCGATCTGTACGTACGACATACTTTCGGATAAATATCCGGGCATAAAGAAAATAGCGATAATATCAAGCGATTACCACATACCCACGGGCACGCTTTTGTTCAAGGCGGAATTCATACTGCGCGCGGACGCGGCGGGTGAAAAATACGAGGTGGTATCCAACGCCGCCTACAAAGCGCCGTCAGGCACTCTGTCGACCGTATTCCAGGCGGGTGCGCTCATAGAGCTTTCCGGCGACAAGGAAACGGCGTTTGAGATATATTACGACAATTACGACATACACGGGCTTCCCCCGCTGAACTGAGAAAGGAGAAAAAATGAAGCTTTTGGGCGTTGAAAAAAGAGGCGGCTGGCTTTATTCGGAATGGAATCTCACGTACAGAGTGGGATGGAACATGATATTGAGCGCGGCGAATCTTATACGCGAATACACTAAGGACGCCGAGATCTTCACGGGCGACGCGAGCGGAGAAAAGCAGGTCGAGCCGGATGAGGAAAAAGGGCTGTCGGAGCTTGAGGAGGCGGGATATCTTACGATACGCGGCACGTCCGAAATATTCAGGATCCCGCTTATGATAACCTTTATCAATCAGAGCGATATCGTAAGAGCGCACATCGCGTGCGCGACGGAAGAATTTCAGGAGGCGGATTACAAAAACTTCAATTTGTCGATGTGCCAGTTCATGGATTCCGCCGAGATCGCAATGTTCTCGTAAGCCCGGGTACGCCGGATCACGGCGCTATCCGCGCCGGAAAAGATATGAAAGACGAAAACAAATACAGTGATATAATAGATATGCCGCATCACGTTTCGGGCAAGCATCCGCCGCTCGGACGCGACAGCTTAGCCGCGCAGTTTTCACCGTTCGCCGCGCTTTCGGGATATGACGAAATAGTGTCGGAGACGTACAGGGAAACGGCGGAAAGACCGGAGCTTGACGAGGATGAAAAGCTTCGTCTGTCAGACAGACTTTCCCTCGTTCTCGAGCATCTGAACGAGCGGCCCGTGATATCCGTGAAATATTTTGTGAAGGACAGAAAGAAAGATGGCGGGAAATTCGTCACTTGCGAGGGCGTTGTCAAAAGGTTTGACGGCTATGACGGGACCATATATATGGAAAACGGAACGAGGATAAGGGCTTGCGACGTTTACGGCATAAAAGGTGAGATAATAAGCGCATATTTTGAAGATGAATGATAAAAACGGCGTCGGAGCCGGGAGGTGAAAATGAGGACGATACGCGTCACGGGAAAGGGCGATCTTAAGATCCGCCCCGATACCGCAAGGATAACGATGACCCTGACGGGCAAATACAGGGAATACGCGGAAGCGCTGAAGCGCTCCGCGGAGGATACGGAGAAAATAAAGGAGCTTTTGTCAAAGTTCGGATTTAAAAACAGCGACCTTAAAACTCTCGGCTTCGGGATAGATACGGAATACGAGAGCTATACGGAAAACAACGAATATAAACAGCGTTTTTCCGGTTACAGATACCGTCATACGATGAAGGTGGAATTTGCATCTGACAACGACCGCCTCGGACGCGTGCTTTACGCGCTTGCAAACAGCGAGCTTTGCCCGGAATTCAACGTAAGCTACACCGTTTTTGACAGAGAAGCGGTGAAAAACGAGCTTTTGGGAAAGGCGGTATCTGACGCAAAGGAAAAAGCCGCCGTGCTTGCGCGTGCGGCGGGCGTTGCGCTTAAGGATATACAGACGGTGGATTATTCTTTCGGCGACATGGATCTTGAGGCGCGTCCGATGAACAGGATAATGGCGGCAAAGCAGGCAAACGACTGCGCCGGGGAGTGCTACGCGATGAACATAGAGCCGGACGATATAACCGTATCGGACACCGTTACCGTGATCTGGGAGATAGGCTGATGGTAAAATACCCCGGCGTATCCTTTGAAACAGCTGATAAAAACCGGCTGAGGCAGGAAATCTGATCCTTGTCTCAGCCGGTTTTCCGTCTTAATACTTATCCGTTCATAACGCTTGCGATCTGAAGAAGATCGTTTTGCGTCCAGTCGGGATTTACGGCGATATAGAGCGTACGGGAGAGCAGGTCGAGCGTCGTCGGGCACATATCGGGCGAATAATCCATATTCAGACCCTTGTTCGCCTCCATTTTGAACGGGTCCATCGCGGGGTGCATCGCTCCGCGTTTTTCCATTATCTGCGTCCAGTTGGTGTATATGTGCTTGCCCGTGTCTATCGGAACGGTGGAGCCTACGCCGCCGTCCGCGCATTTTTTCTGATATCCGCGGCATTCCTTTGCAGTTTCAAACCGCAGGGAAAGCGTCGTTCCGCAGTCTCCCTTGATATCGTGGGACGGAGCCTGCACCGCCTTGCCCCTGCCGCAAACGAGCTCTGCGAGCGCGTCGCGGTTTTTGCGCAGATCGGACGTGAGAGCGGGGAGGCGTTTGAGCTGTTCGCGGAGCATCGCGCCCGTAAGATCGGATACGCGGAATTCGCTTCCGCCGAAAAGCGGCTCCGTAATGCCGTCGAGCTGGTTTCCGAAAAACGCTACCGCCGCCGCGTCGTGATAGATCAGCGCGCGCTCGTATATCTGTCTGTCGTCTGTGACGAGAGCTCCGCCCTCGCCGGAGGTGATTATCTTGAAATAGTTGAAGGAATACGCGCCCGCGTCGCCAACGGTGCCCAGATACTTTCCGTGATACGAGCCGCCGTCAGCCTGGCAGGCGTCCTCGAGTATGCGGAAGCCGTGCTTTGCCGACAGCTTTTTCAGCGCGTCAAGATCGGACGGAAAGCCCTGTATATGTACGGGCATTACGACCTTTGTATACGGCGAAAGCTTTTTTTCAACGTCCTTCGGATCGAGGGTCAGCGTCTCGTCGACCTCGGCGATAACGGGGATCGCTCCCGTCGCCGTCACCGCGAGAGCGGACGCTATATAAGTGTAAGCAGGTACTATGACCTCGTCGCCCGGTCCGACTCCCATACCTATAAGAGCCGACGTCAGAGCGGCGAAGCCCGACGTCATTGTGAGCGAATAACGCGCTCCTACCGTCTGTCTCCACTCGTCGTCGAAATGCAGCACTTCCTGACCGCTGCCGTTGATCTTGAAGAAATCGCGGCTCATTATCGCGCGCGCGAAGGCTTCGATCTCCTCTTTTCCTACTCTGTACATATCATTCTCCTTTATTTATAACGGATAGTGTTTCGTTCAGTATTATCTGATCCGCGTTGTTGACGAGAGGGTGCGCGCTGCTGTATAAAAAGCAGCCTATCTCGTATCCGCCGCGGACTATCTGATCCTCGGTCGGCAGGTATGCGTTGTAGCCGTTGGTGTTTGAGAGACAAAGCGTATAGCGGTACGGCGAATACGCGCGCAGACGCATGGAGGTCTCCGCAAATATCTCAAACGGATACGGTACGAATATAACGTCGCCGATACAAATCGACGTCTGATCGAAAACGAAGTTTTCGCCGCACTGCGGACGCCCCGCTTCGTACTCGTCCATCGCGGCTCTGTAATACGCGTATTCAAGACGCTCCAGATTTATAAGCGCGTCGGGATCTTTGTATGAGCCGAGCTTTGTCGTAAGCTCTTCTTTCGGGGGAAGCGGCTTGCGCGGTATCTTTATCTCACCCTCAAAGACCCGGAGCGACCCCTCCTTGTAAGGTCCCAGGGCTTCCCACGCGCGGAACGCGTCCTGCGCCGCGACGCCTCCGAGCTCCTCGACAAACCGTATATCGCCGACGGTAAGACCGTTCGTCAGTCTCGGTCCGACGTCGCCCTGAGAGCCGTTCCAGTACGCGGTAAGAGTCCCCGTCTGCGCTTCAAGCCGGTCGGTCATAATGCCTGACCAGTCGCGCGTTATCTCGTGATTTCTGCCCGCGGCGGTGCCGTGACAGCCGTAGTGGAGCATATTTATTATTCCCTTTTTCGTGTCGGCGTTCCTTACCGATACGCACGTCATATAAGGGTCGAGACATCCCCAGGGATTCTGTCCGAGAACCACCGTCCCGTCGCGAAGCTGCTGACGTCTGTTTATACCGACCTTTGATTTTACGACGCCGACGGCTGTCTCGGCGGGTTGAAGATCCGCCAGCGCGTCCCTGCACGATGCGAGCATCGCGGGATATAGGATGCCGTCCGCGTACGGGCGGTCTATATCGCCCCAGCCTTCAAGTCCCGACACGTTCGGCGCGGAATGCGTGTGAGTGGAAGCGACGATGATCCGCCCGACGGGCAAACCGAGCTCCGCGCTTATCTTTTTTCTCATTTCGTCGCAAAGCGCGGTGCCGAAATCGCCTACCGTAACTGTCAGAAGCAGCGCGGTCTCGTCACCCTGACGAAACGCCGCGGCTGTCACGTAAAGCGGATCGTGGACACAGCGGCTGTCCGTATCCGGAGTATATCCGTAAAGCAGCGTTCCCACCGGCGGCGTTATATCCCGGCGCGAAGCGCCCGCCGTAAATCTTTTATCCGACATAAATGCTCTCCTTTCGGCGTGTTTGTTTTCAGCTTCATTATACCATAACAAAATCGCCGTTATATAATCTTTGTTGTAAATTATTTGTATATTTACGTAT
>CACZOH010000045.1 GCA_902782785.1 uncultured Ruminococcus sp.
AATTGCCTGTCGGCATGAGTTGTCCTATCGGACATGAATTGTCCCTTACGGGACGTTAAAGGGGCTCTTGCTTAACGCGACAGCCCCAATATAGCCGCAATGACAAAAGAGCAGAGAATCATATCATCTGCATAACGCCATGCGTTATTGTCTATCATAAACGGGGGTGATATGATGAAAGTAAAAAGATACGTGAACGGGGAACAGGTAAGCAAAAGACGGCTTTCCCGCGCAAAACTGAAAAAATAAAAAAATCACCCGCCGCACAACGCAGCGGGTGACTGTATTTATTTGTTATGATCTTTCTTAAGTCAGATTATTTCTTTTTCTTCTTAAGAACTATCGCGGCAACTACGGCTGCTACGGCAACCACAGCGGCAACAACGATACCGATTATCATACCGACGTTGGCACCGCCTTTGTTTTCGGTCGAGCCGTTATTGGTTTCGGGAGCCTTATCGGTCGTGCCCGCCGTCTGAGCGTCAGTCTGAGCATCGGTCTGAGCGTCTGTCTGAGCATCGGTCTGAGCATCGGTCTGAGCGTCTGTCTGAGCCTCGGTCTCGGTCTCTGTGGGCGTTTCGTAAGTCTTGGTGTAGTAATCGCCTAAGCCTGCGTACGTGTACGCATCCTTTTCGGTCCTGAAGAAGCCTACCCACATAATGTCGGCAGTTTCTCCGCCAAGCGAAGCGTCGCCGGCAATGTCAAGACGGAAGCCGTGGATGTTGCCTTCCCACGTTGTTTCGTCGGACAGGTCAACGGTAAGTATCTTCCAGCCTTCCTCGTTCTCGTAATCGCAGTCGGCAAAATATGCGCCGATGTGGGAGTCTTCCTGAGCGGCGTAAACGTCGCCGGCGCAGTACCAGAGCATACCGGAAGCGTTTCCTATTTCGTCAAGATCCTTGAACAGAATAGCCCATACCGGGAAATCCTCGGCTTTGTAGAGATATTTGCCGGTAGATCTGTTGAGTATCGGTGCGTTCTTGTCGTCAAACGTGATGTGGAGCGATCCGTCGTCGTTGACGGTAGAGGTCATGCTCTGACCGGGCTTTCCGTCGTCAACGTCCTCGGAATTCCATATCCAGCAGGGCTGGCCGGGTTCGACTTCGGGTCCTTCAACGGGAACTTCTATGTCGGACGGGATGAACGGGGCCTTGGATTCGGTTCCGGTTGGCTTTACGCCGTTAACGTCTGTGATGGTGATCGCTATCTCGTCACGGTTGCCCTGATGACCGGCGATGCTTATGTAAGCCTCGTTGTTTTCAAAGTTCTTATCAAATCCCGTGGCGTTCATCGGCTGGTCGTTGACGTAGATATTGAGCTTGCCTTCCTCGTTCTTGACTTCGAGGACGAGAGCTTCCTGCTCGTAGATGTTTGTTTCAAGGTTCGGAGCGGTCTTTAAGTTGACAGGCGTGTCAACGAAGGACTGGCAGGTGACAGACGTCGGGTTCGGTCTCGCAAGGCAGAACCAGCCGGTGCCGTGATCGGTGTCGCCGGGGGTGGCTTTCGGATCGGTCCAGATGCAGAATGCGATCCATTTGTCGGTCGACGTGTTTTCCGTGAATTTGTCGATGATCGCGGTCATCTTGAAGCCGTCTTTAAGGTTTACTTTTTCCTTCAGCTGAAGTCCGCACCATGCGTTGGTTCCCATAGCTTCAAGCTGTTCGGTGGAAGCGGTATATACCTGAACGCCGGCTTCCGTGTAGCGGAGACCCGGTTCCTTCGGCATATCGCTTTCCTTTTCGTACTCATCCTTGTATCTGCCTACGGAAGCATAACCTTCCCACTCGTTTTCGGCAGCGTTTGCGGTGAATACGAATACGGACGCTATCATCGCAACTGCCATAATAACAGCGAATAACTTTTTCATTCTATTCCTCCTTGTTTAATCGCTATTTGCTTTATTATTTTACAACAAATCAAGTAATTTGTCAAGTATAAAATATACATTATCATAAAAAAATAAAGGGTAAAAAAAGAAAAATATGAAAAAAATCACAAAAACGGCGCTTTATATAAGGGTTTCCACGGAGGCACAGGCGGAGGAGGGATATTCGGTCGAGGCGCAGAAACAGATGCTGACGGGTTGGTGCAGATCGAAAAACGTGACGGATTACGAGATATACACGGACGGCGGCAGATCGGGCGCGAATATGGAAAGACCCGAGCTTCAGCGGCTTATCGGCGATATAAAAAGCGGTATCATAGATACCGTCGCGGTGTATAAGCTCGACAGACTTTCGAGAAGTCAGAAGGACACGCTTTATCTCATAGAAGATGTTCTCAATCCGAACGGCGTCGCGTTCGTATCGCTGAATGAAAATATGGATACGTCCACGCCGATAGGCAGAGCCATGCTCGGCATAATGTCGGCTTTCGCCCAGCTCGAGCGCGAAACCATAAAGGAGAGGACGAGAATGGGTATGTACGAGAGGATAAAAAGCGGGCTTTGGCGCGGCGGCGGAAAGCTTCCGTTCGGTTACGATTACGATAAAACAAGCGGAAAGCTCGTGCCGAACGGCGACGCGGAGACGGTGAGGCGCGTGTTTTCGCTTTATCTCGGCGGTATGTCGGCGCTCGCCGTATCGAAGGCGGCGGGACTCAGATACGAAAGGCAGGCTTCGCAGATACTGAAACGCATAACTTATACCGGCGCGACGGTCCATAACGGCGAGATCTTCTACGATACGCATACGCCGATAATTTCCCGGGAAACGTTCGAGAGGACGAAAACAGAGCTTCTGCGGCGCGGCAGAGCCGAGAAAAGCACGTCGCGGTGTCTTTTGGCCGGAATGATCGTCTGCGGCGTGTGCGGTCATAAAATGCGGTATCAGAAATGGAGCGGCGGAAAATATAAGATCTACTGCTATTCGCAGGACAAATCAAAAGCGCACATAGGCGGCGATATCAGATGCGACAACACAAAAACAGACGCGGACGAGCTTGAGCGGGAAGTTCTGTCGGATCTTTTTTCTATGAAGGTGCTTGAAGAAAAAA
>CACZOH010000046.1 GCA_902782785.1 uncultured Ruminococcus sp.
AAAACGTAGGTTTCGGTTTGATATTGCTATCATATTCGTAAGCGCAGACGTCAACGAGGCTGAAGCTTTTGGCGTAAATACGCTCAAATTCCGGATACGGAACGCCGCGCTCGATAAATTTCGGCGCATTAACAACCTCGACCTCATGCGGCGTATCAGATCTTGTAAGATCCCAAACCTCAGTCACTTGGCGGCAGTGAGAATGGCGCTGCGCGTATCTGTCGCGCTGATTTATAAGAACGCCTTCCCAGCTTTCGTCGGTACCGAGGAAAAATTCCTCCTGATAAGTGCTTTCATCAAAGTATACTATTTCCGCTATAACGAAACCCGGCTCGTTCGTGTTGTCGTTTACGGTGCCGAAAGCGTTGTAATAGCACGCCGCCTCTATTTCAAAGAGATTTTCACCGTCTTTTATATAATCGTCTATCCAATATTCGTCAACGCGGGCAGTACCTATACCGGAGCGCGCCGGACCGTGACAGATGAATTTTCCGTTTATATAAAGCCGGTAAAAAGAAGACGCGGTCAACCGGATCATTATATAACCGCTTTTCATCTCAGCTTTCTTCCGGAATCTCGCAAACGTATTCGGGCGCTCGTTTTTGCCTTTTAAAAATATCGGTTTTGCTTTTTTAAACATTTTCATATTCTCCTTTTGATCATATACAAATGATACCATAATCCCGACCCGTTGTCAATATAATTCTATATTTTCAAAATATTTTCAATTTATGATTTGCAATATCGCACTTATTCATATATAATTATAATGTATATTTGCGTTTTGACGGCAAAAAACAAAAACAACTCTTAACGGATAAAGAAAATGAAAGAATATCTTGACGTATTGCTTGACGCTTTGCTTGATACGGCGAAGCTTGCGCCGTTTCTGTTTGCGGCGTATCTTCTGCTTGAATTTCTCGAACACCGCTCATCAAGCAAGCTGGCGAACTTTTTGACAAACGGAAAATTCGGCGTGCCTGGCGGCGCGGTCCTCGGCTGCATACCGCAGTGCGGTATGAGCGTGGCGGTCTCTCACCTGTTCTCGGCGGGAGCCGTGGGCGCGGGTACGCTCGTGGCGGTGTTCATATCCTGCTCGGACGAGGCGGTGCCGGTGCTCCTTGCGGATTTCAGTCATATCGGTACAATCGTGCCTCTGCTTCTCGCAAAGGTCGCGTTCGCGGTCGCGTCGGGCTATCTGTTCGATCTGATATTCAAAAAGTACAGATTTCACCAGGACCATCATCACGAGCATGAGCACGACTGCGACGAATGCGATAAAATAGAAGAAGCGCATCACCACCACTGCGGCGAAAAATGCGATTCAAACGTGTTTTTGTCGGCTCTGAAGCGTTCGCTCGAGGTGCTCTTGTTCATACTCGTCATAAATATAATAATGAGCTTTGCGGTCCACTTCATAGGAGAGGAAGCGATAGCGTCGTTTGCGGAGAAAAACAAGCTCTTACAGCCGCTTTTCGCCGCTCTGATAGGTCTTATACCGAACTGCGCCGGATCCGTCGTCCTGACACAGCTCTATATAAGCGGATCCATAGGCTTCGGCGCGGTTTTCACGGGCTTGTCCATCGGCTCCGGCATCGGTTATATCTCGCTTTTGAAGGCGAACAGGCATATAAAGGATAACGTAATAATAATCTCGTACGTGCTCGTGATAAGCGTCGCGGTCGGCACGGTCATACAGCTTATAATATAATGTTCGGATATATCAAACCTTATCTGCCGGAGCTCAAGCTCCGTGAATACGAATTGTATAACGCGGTCTACTGCGGTCTCTGCAAATCCATGGGAAAGGCGACGCGGTTTTACTCAAGAGTGACGCTTTCGTACGACGCGGTCTTCCTCTGCCTCGTTCTGTCCTCCCTCCGCGGCGAGCCCTTCGGAACGTACAAGGGCAGGTGCGGACTCAATCCGTTCCGCAAAAAGCTGATAGCGGAGGACAACGGCATACTGCGCTACGGCGCGGCGGTGTCCGCTGAGCTTTCGTACTACGCCGCGCTTGACAATATTGAGGATGAGCGCGGATTAAAGCGGTTCGGCGCCCGTCTCATGCTCCCCGTCTGCCGCAGGATGAAGAAAAAGGCGGAGACAGTCTTTTCGTTCGACACGGAAAGGACGGAAAAGCTGCTTTCGGAGCTTCGCAGGATCGAAGAAGAGAAATCGGGCGAGCTTGACCGTGCGTCGGAAATATTCGGAGAGCTTCTGTCGTATTACGTCGCCGCCTACGCGCCTGACGGCAAAAAGGAAGCCGCGGAAAAAATCGGCGGGCTGACGGGAAAATACATCTACACTGCCGACGCATGCGACGATTACAAAAAAGATAAAAAGAGCGGCGCGTACAACCCGATCATATACGGTGAAGGGGACGAGCAGACAAGGATGAAAAGCGCGTTCGGCGCCATGTCCGTTTGGGCTGACAGAGCCGCCTGCGAGCTTTTGCTCGAGGGGAGCGACGGAGTTTCGGCGGATATAGCTCAGAATATAATGAGGCTCGGAATGATAGATACCGCAAAGAAAGTTACTGCGGACAAAAACGGAAGGAAACACAGGCAATAATGGAAAGAGACCCGTATGAAGTACTGGGAGTCGCCCGGGGATCGAGCGACGACGAGATAAAAAAAGCATACAGAGCGCTTGCAAAAAAATATCACCCCGACAATTTTACGGACGAGGGTCAGCGTGCGCGCGCCGAGGAAAAGATGAAGGAGATAAACGCCGCCTACGAGAGGATACAGAGAGGCGATACTTCGTCGTCCGGAGGCTACCGTTCGTCTTACTCGTACAGCGGTCCGCGTTCGTCCGGCGGCACCGGCCTTTACGCCACCGTGCGTCAGTATATCAACGAAAAACGCGCGGACGAGGCGGAGGCGCTTCTCAACTCCGTTCCCGTCGCCGAGAGGAACGCGGAATGGCATTATCTGCGCGCGTGCATATACGTTATGCGCGGCTGGTATTACGAGGCTTACACCTCCGTCAACACCGCCTGCAGTATGGACCCGAACAACGCGGAATACAGAGAGCTTTACGAATATCTGAATGAAAACGTAAATCAGTCTACGGGAACGTACAGAAGCGCGGAAAACGCAGACAACTGCGATATCTGCACAATCTGTCAGGTGCTGTCGTGCCTCAACTGCATTTGCAGGCTTTTCTGCAGGTAGGTGCGGTATGAAGGAAAAATACAGGATAAAAATGATAGCTCTGTGCGGTATTTTCTCCGCGGCTGAGCTCGTCATATTATATCTTTCAAGCGTTTTTCAGATCCTTGACCTCGTAATAGCGTCGATGACCGTGCTGTTTACGATCGTTCTTATGGCGGAATACGGAAAAAAGCCCGTTTCAGCGGTATATATCGTCGTGTCAGTGCTTTCAATGCTTATCGTTCCGCATAAATTCTCGCCGCTTTGCTACATTTTCTTCCTTGGCTTTTATCCGATAGTCAAGCCGTTTTTCGACGACGTTCAGAAAGCGCTCGGATACGTGCTGAAGCTCTTGTATTTCAACGGCTGTTATATAGTTGTTTATTCCGTCGCGGCGCATTTTGCGATGCTTGACGATATAGCGGGCGTGGGCACCGTGATGTTTTACGTTACCATAGCCGTCGCCAATCTGGCGTTTCTGCTCTGCGATTACGTCATAGGCCTCATAACAAGACTTTATATAAGGGTACTGCGCAAAAAATACGGCTTTGAGCGTATTTTCAAGAAATAACGGAGGAAAAA
This sequence comes from uncultured Ruminococcus sp., assembly GCA_902782785.1. Classification (GTDB taxonomy): domain Bacteria; phylum Bacillota; class Clostridia; order Oscillospirales; family CAG-272; genus UBA1248. Next base: position 3,738 of record CACZOH010000046.1, read on the forward strand.
ATGACGGTTGATCTTGATACCGATATAAGGCGCGTGTCGGGAGTCGGCAGCGTCGGCGCCGCGCATCTGCAGAAGCTCGGCATTACGACCGTCGGCTCGCTTTTATACCATTTTCCGCGCGCGTATGAATTCCGCGGCAACGTCAAGACCGTTGCGTCCGCGGAGGACGGGGAGACCGCCGCCTTTATCCTCACCGTCACTGCGCCGCCCTCGTTTGCGAAGGCGAGAAGCGGCATTATGATATTCAAGGTACCCGCGGGCGACGGAACGGGCGCCTGCACGATCACGTTTTTCAATCAGTCGTATATAAAAAACACGTTCACCGCCGGTATGTCGTACAGATTTTACGGCAAGGTGATACGCCGCGGAAAGCGGGTTGAGCTGTCCTCGCCCGTTTACGAGCCGTACAGCGATAAGCTTCTGCCGCTTTATCCCGTGTATCCCGCGACGGAGGGCTTCAGCTCGGTAAAAATAAACCGCCTGATATCCTCGATAATCGACAGGGATGATATAACGCTGCCCGAGGATCTGCCGGAGGAGATAATAAAGGCGGAGGACCTTATGTCCCGCACGGAGGCGATAAGGGCGATACACCATCCGTCCTCGCTTGAGGCGGTCAGCCGCGCGAAAAAACGGCTTGCGTTCGAGGAGCTTTTCCTCTTTGCCTTAAACGCGAGAAAAAACAGAAAGGGCGCGGAGCATACCGACCGCGCTGTAATGCGCGGCTGCAGCTGCGATCCTTTTAAAAAGGCGCTCGGCTTTGAGCCGACGGGCGCGCAGAAGCGCGTGATGAACGAGATATATTCCGACCTCACCGCGGACGGGACCAGACCGCCGATGAGAAGAATGGTGTCGGGCGACGTTGGCTCGGGTAAAACCGTCTGCGCTCAGCTCGGCGCGTACGTCGCGGCGGAGAACGGATATCAGACGGCGGTCATGGTACCGACGGAGATACTTGCAAGACAGCATTACGGGGATTTCAAAAAGCTGTTTTCTCCGCTCGGAAAAACGGTCGTGCTTCTGGTGTCAGAGCTTCCGGCAAAGGAGAAAAACGCGGCTTACGAGGCGATATCCTCGGGCGAATGCGATATAGTCATAGGCACGCACGCTCTTATTACGGACAAGGTGAATTTCAAAAATCTCGGGCTCGTCGTCTGCGACGAGCAGCACCGCTTCGGCGTTATGCAGAGGCAGACGCTTCTGAACAAGGGAGAGGGCGCGCATATGCTCGTTATGAGCGCGACGCCCATACCGCGCACGCTCGCGCTCGTCCTTTTCGGCGATCTTGACGTGTCGGTGATAGACGAGATGCCGCCCGGCCGCCGCGCAGTGCGCACGGCGTACAGAGACGAGGAGAGCAGGGATAAGATATACGACTTCATCCGCTCGGAGATAAAGGCGGGCAGGCAGGCGTACGTCGTCTGTCCCGGCATAGAGGAGACGGAGGACGACGGACTTATACCGCTTGAGGCGTTATCGCCCGATTTCTCGGCGGAAAATTACGGAAAAGAGGTCAACCGCAGAAAAGCGGCGGTGAACTACGCGGAAACGCTGAGCGAAACGGTCTTCTCCGACCTGCGCGTCGGATATCTGCACGGAAAGATGAAGGGCGCGGAGAAAAACGCGGTGATGAAGGCGTTTGAGCGCGGCGAGCTTGATATACTCGTCTCCACCACGGTAATAGAGGTCGGTATAAACGTGCCGAACGCCTCGGTAATGCTCGTTGAGGACGCGGACTGCTTCGGTCTGTCTCAGCTTCACCAGCTCCGCGGCAGGGTAGGGCGCGGAAAATACGCGTCGTACTGTATACTTATGGCGAATTCCCCCGGACAGACGGCGGAGGCGCGGCTGAAAATAATGGAGAGCGAGAACAACGGATATAAAATAGCGGAGTTCGACCTGAAGCAGAGAGGACCCGGAGACTTCATACGCGAAAACGACGAGAAGATACGTCAGCACGGCGCGCTGAAGCTCAAAATGGCGGGAGCGCTCGATGACGCGTCGCTTCTGTACCGTGCGTTCGAATGGGCGGAGAAATATACGAAGGAGGGCTGATATGCCGCTGTCATTTTCAAAGGACAAGCCCGAAACGATAATAAAAAACGAGGATAACGCAAAAATGATCACTCCCCGGCTTTACGGTGACGGAGGGGACGCCGTATATAAGGCGTATCTGAAAGCGCTTGACAAAGCCGGAAAAAAAGGATACGTCACGGTCGTTCTGCCGCTTGTAACGCCGTATACCGGGACGGGATACGAGGCGTTTTCTTCCGCGTGTCTTGCCTGTAAGGACCACGTAAAGCTTTATGAAACAAACGTGATACTGTCCTTATACGGACAGAGCGCGGACTTCATGGCTGACAGATATCCGCAGTTTTCCGACGTACCCGGCGCGCCGCGCGAAGCCCATCGCAAAGCGGGTCTGTTCCGCGAGGCGAAAAAGTTCGTTATGAGGGAGGAGACCGCCGACCTTTGCGAAGAGGCAATGACTTACGCCGCGGCGGCGCCGTGTCTCAACTCGCTTGAGGACTATCTGAAAAACGCGGACAGGGGCTTTTCGGAGACGCTTCTCGAGCTGATAGACAAAAGCGGGATGACGGACGCGGAGTGCTATAAAAAAGCGAACGTGGACCGCAAGCTGTTTTCAAAAATTCGCTCCTCACCCGATTACAGACCGAAAAAGACGACGGCGCTTTCATTCTGTATAGCGCTTTCTCTCTCGCTTGAACAGACAAAGGAGCTTTTGTCAAAGGCGGGCTACGCGCTGTCGAAAAGCAATAAAGGCGATCTGATAGTTGAATACTTCATATCGCGCGGCAATTACGATATTTATGAAATAAACGAGGCATTGTTTGCATACGATCAGGCATTGCTCGGAGTATAACGGAAGTTTTTGATGAAATATTTTATGGATTTTGAAGCGACGCAGTTCGATATGGAGATAATCTCCGTCGGCTGTGTCGACGAGGACGGACGCGAGTTTTACTCTCTCGTCAAGCCCCACGGTATGAGAAAAATGACGGGCTTCATAACGGAGCTCACGGGTATCACCACGGATCAGTTGAGGAGCGCGCCGAGCGTTGACGACGTGTTTTCGGATTTCTACGATTTCATAGACAAAACGGAGAAGGCGGAGTTTTTCTGCTACGGCAACTGCGACGGCAGATTTGTCAAAACGTCTATGAAATACGTAAAAACGTTCAAGGCGCAGTGCATCTTAGGCACGATATACAGCAGTCTTGTCGACATTTCGCCGGAAGTGTCGGAGATCTTCAGGACAAATCAGACCATATCTTTATATAAGCTGTCGGATTATTACGACGCCGGGGAGGAGCAGAATCACCATGCACTGAGCGACGCAAAGCTTCTGAAGCACGTTTATATGTGCAGCAGGGGAGAGTCGCTTGACGAATGTCCGTTCCCCGAATACGTACAGCACGGAAAAAACGCGGAGATAACGGTGACCCCGCCCGAGCGGTGCGAAAAGCCTCACGTCACGGCAAGCCACGGCGGCGATACGTTTTCGTTTTCCTCGTACGGCAAGGCGGCGGACTGGATAATAACTCAGCTTTTGCCTAAGGACGTAATGATAACGCTCAACACAAAAAGCAACATAAGCAACCGCATAGTACAGGCGGTCGCAAACGGCAATACATATCACGGTTATACGTGGTCGTCGCCGGCAAAGCGCGAAAAATGAGATTTACATTTTGTTTACAATATAAGGTGTAAGAAAAACACGGTATTCTTCGTCAAATAC
>CACZOH010000047.1 GCA_902782785.1 uncultured Ruminococcus sp.
AGACGACGGACGCCGCTTCCGAAACGGAGGAAAAAAAGAGTCCTCTGCCGGATCTTTCAAAGCTGTATACCGCGGAGGGCGTGAAGATACTCTCATTCAAATGTCCCGACAAGAATTACGTGACGGCGCAGGGCTGCTGTTTTGACGGGGAATGCTGGGTTGTCGCCTTCAACAGATTTGACAAGAACGGCGAGGAATGCACGCTTTTATGCAAATTCGATAAAAGCGGCAATCTGATCAAAACGAGCGACGGACCGCTTTATCTCGAACACGCGAACAATATCACGTATCTGCCTGACAAAAACGCATACTACGTGACATCCTGCCAGGGGACCGTTTCCGAATGCTGGAACGGCTATTCGACAGTCGACAAAGACAGCCTGCAGATAACGGAGAAGGGAAAACTTGAGCAGCCGTTTTTCGCAATGGGTTACTGTCCGCAGCGCAATGCGTACGCGTCGGGACGCTGGGCGGGCGAAACGCTCGATTTCTGGGACGGCGAGCGCAATCACGTATCAAGCAAAAACGTAACGCCGCCGGGGACGCTTTCACAGGGGGTGTTTGCGGCGGAGGACGCCGTATGGTTCGTAAGATCGTCAAGAAACGGGCATCAGCAGGAATTCAGAATATACGACTGGGACGGAGAGCTTTTATCGTCCATACCTCTGCACCTTAAAAACGACGCCGAATCAGAGTCCGTGAACATTATAGACGGCGTTGTTTACGTCACGTCAAACGAAGGACGCCGCGCGTATCTTTACCGCGTGGATTTTAAAACGGAAGAATAAAAATTTTAAATATCCGGAGATATGATCATGATCGATTTTGCAAAATACGAGGAATATTTCAAAAACACGCTTTACACGCTTATGAAGACGCCCTCTCCCTCAGGCTATTACCACGAGGTGATGCCGGTCGTAAAACAGATATGCGAGGCGGACGGCTGCGGGTTTGAGATGACGCGCAAGGGCTGCGGAATAATCACGCTTGATGGTGAGGACGACACGGTCATAGGCTGCGCCGCGCACTGCGACACGCTCGGAGCGATGGTGCGCTCGATCTCGGAAAACGGCGATATCACCTTCACCCGCGTAGGCGGTCCCATGCTCAACACGCTTGACGGAGAATACTGTACGGTACTGACGCGCGACGGAAGAGAATACACCGGCACGTTTTTGTCGCGTTCGCCCGCGGCGCACGTTTACAACGACGCCGATTCAAGAAAACGTGACGAGGAGAATATGTACGTCCGTCTTGACGAGGTGGTGAACGGCGCGGAGGATACGGAAAAACTCGGCATAGAAAACGGAAACTATATTTTCATAGATCCGAAAACGGAGTTTACGCCGTCCGGCTTCATAAAATCGCGCTTTATAGACGATAAGGCGTCGGTCGCGTGCCTGCTTACCGCCGCGCATATAATAAATGAAGAGAAAATAAAACTGCCCCACAAGGTAAAGATGCTTATCACGATATACGAGGAGGTCGGTCACGGCGCGTCGTGGGTCCCGTCCGATATAACGGAGATGCTCGGCGTCGATATGGGGTGTATAGGAAAAGACCTGTCCTGCGACGAATACAAGGTATCCATATGCGCAAAGGACAGCAGCGGTCCGTATGATTATACCATGACTAACAGGCTCGTATCTCTGGCAAAGGAAAACGGGCTTGACTACGCTGTTGATATATATCCGTACTACGGCTCCGACGTCGGCGCCATGTACAGAAGCGGCCACGATATCCCCGGGGCTCTGATAGGAACGGGCGTACACGCGTCGCACGGAATGGAGCGCACGCATATGAACGGCATCAGAAACACCGTTCTGCTTGTGCTTTCGTATCTTTTGTCAGAGTGACAGCCGGGATAAGACCGACGGATCCGAAGAAAAATAAAATATAAATATAAAGAGGGAAGAATATGAAAAAAGCATTGTGTACCGTTTTTGCGCTCTTGCTCGTATTATCGTCCGTACTCGTCTCGGGCTGCGCGGCAAAGCCCGCCGAAACAGAAGAAGCGGAGACGACGGCCGCCTCCGATACCGTAACGGAGGAAGCCGTGACTACGGAGCCGGAGGAAGCCAAGGCGGACGACGGTCTGCCGAATATGGACTGCGGCGGACGCGTTTTCAGGATCATCACGACGGAGGTGTCCGATAAAGACGTTTTCACGGAGGATCATATGACCGCTGACCCGCTTCACGACGCGGTGTATACAAGAAACCTGAACGTTGAGGAGCGCTTCAAGATCAAGCTCGACGTCACCGTTGATACTTATCAGACCGTTACAAACAGAGTGAGCAGAGCGGTGAAATCCGGCTCGGACGAATACGATCTTGTCTTTGCTCATATGGTAAACGGCGCGTCGCTCGCACAGAACAACTACGTTCTGCCGTTTGAAAAGCTGCCGTACGTCGACGTTTCAAAGCCGTGGTGGGACAAGGATATCGGAAACGGATTTTCCATCCGCAACAATCTGATGATGCTGAACGGCGATATAAGCCCCACAAGCTTCAGCATGACGTCGTGTCTGTATTTCAACAAAAATATGTTTGATAAAAACGACCTTGAATATCCGTATCAGCTCGTGCGCGACGGAAAATGGACGTTTGACAAGCTGATAGAATACACAAGGGACATATCGCAGGATATGGACGGAGACGGCAAGATAACGCGCGACAGCGACGCCGACATATTCGGCCTTACGGCGTATTTTCTCAACGTCCCTTACTCGTTCTATTACGCCGCGGGCGGTATGCTCGTGACGAAGGACGACGACGACGTTCCGTTCTTTGAGCCGCAGGTCGAGCGCGACACGGCGATATACGCCAAGATTTACGAGGCGATAATAACGAACAAATCGAATTTTGAGACCGATGCGGCTTATGAGCTGAACACCATAAAGATATTCGTCGACGGACGCGCGATGTTCTACGACGCAAACCTCGGTCACTCGGAGCAGTTCATGCGTGAGATGGATAACGATTACGGAATACTCCCCGAGCCGAAATTCGACGAAGCGCAGAAGGATTATCAGTCGTTTGTCAACGGCGCGATCAGCATGATCTGCGTGCCGACTACGGTGAGAGCGGAAAACCGCGAATACGTTTCCGTTATTATCGAGGCGCTTGCAAGCGAGGCTTACAACATAGTGACTCCGGCTCTGAAGGAAAATATACTGAAACGCAAAATGACGCGCGACGCGGAATCCGCGGATATGATTGATATAATAGTAAGACACCGCGTGTTCGATATGGCTTACGCCAATATGTTCGACGGCGTGGGCTCCTACGTACGCGATCTGCTGAGACAGAAGTCCGAAACGGGCGTGTCGTCAAAGCTGAAGGGCTACACAAAGCAGGCGCAGAAAAAGATAAGCAATATCGTTAAAGCGTTTGACGAGAGCCTGAAGAAATAGGATTCAAAAAGATAAATAAAAAAATCCGCTCCGTCTGCACGGAGCGGATCTGTTTTAATCAACAAGGTTGAACGCCTTTTTGAGGTCTTCTATCTCTCTCTTCGAGATATGGACGATGTCGCCTATCGACTTTGAATTGAGTATCGAATGCGCGGTCGATTCAAGCACCTCCATACGGTCGAACGCCTGAAGCAGCGTGGAGCCGGTGACTATTACGCAGTCGTTCTGGAATATGAGCGCGGGACGGTTCGGCGCAAAGCTCTTCGCCACAGATTGCGGATCGAGATAGAATTCGGAGAACGGGCGCTTTTCTATATCGCGCAGCAGTATATAGCTCTCCGGTATCGTACGCGGATCGAACGCCGCATCGGTCACGGCGAAAGCCATCGCATACGGCGGATGCGCCAGAAGTATCGCGTTTATATCCGGGTTTTCCTTATATATACATTCGTGAGCAAGCACCGCGCGTGACGGGATCTTGCCCTGCTCCTTCATACCGCCCTTGATGCGGACGAGGTCCTCGGGCTCAAGATACGCTCTGTCGCGTCCGAACGGGGTGATTATGAAGCTGCCGTCTGACAGTCTTACGGAATAGGTTCCGTGCGTCGCGGTGAAAAGCCCCTGCCTGTAGGAACGGCGTATGAGCTTTATCATCTCGCGTCTCGCCTCAAGCTCCTCAGACGTGTGGCTGTTCGGTATAAAGTCGTCCATCATGAGGTGGAAGCGCGTTTCCGTCATCTTTATATCCTCGGACGAAAGACGCTTTACTTCGCCGAGCTTTGACGCGTATATTTCAAGATTTGCCGAATAGTCAAGCGTCTCAAACATCATGAACGCCGCGAACATGTTTGCCGCGCCGATGCATACTCCGTGATTTTCAAGCAGGACTATGTCAACGTCCTTTGCAAATTCCTTGCCTATGTTTGCGCCGAGCTCGTCTGAGCCGGGGACGGCGTACTTTGCGATCGATACGCGACTGCACGTTTTTCTGACGGTCGGTATAAGGTCGAGATCCGGTATTTTTCTCGCTATCGAGAACGCGACGAGCGCCGGCGGATGAGCGTGGAGCACCGCGCGTATGTCGGGGCGCATTTTATATACCGACTCATGGAACGGAAGCTCGGACGACGGCTTGTGGTTTCCGATTATCTGTCCGTCCGGTTTTACGCAAACAATATCGTTTCTCGTAAGAGTTCCCTTGTCTACGGAAGCGGGGGTTATCCATATGTTGCCGTCACGGTCCATAATGGAGAGGTTTCCTCCGGACGTCGTCGTAAGTCCCTTGTCGTAGATTCTCTGCATGAACATCACGAGCTGATCGGCGGGATGCATATATTCTATGTTCATTTTATTCCTCCTTGTTTACTCATTTCACCGGTTTATGTTACCATATAAATGTGAATATTTCAAGCCCGTATTGTTTACCGCCATACGTATTTGTGTTGAATAAATTTCGTTCTTTTGCCCAAAAATACGGTTTTGTTTTTGTGCAAAATAACGGCTAATTCGCAACCGGGCTTTTTTTAATTATGAATAATAATGAAAAATTTTTGTAAAAAAATTTAAAATTTTAGAAAAATCGTATTGACATTTAAATAAAGTCATTATAAAATAATGTACAAAATCCGGTTCTGACGAGAGTCTGACCGGGACAATTTTCGCGTTGAATCTCTTTTATCCAACAATTTTTTCAAAAAGGAAGGCAGAAAATTGCAGTACAAAAGATTAGGCGAGGTGTTGATCGCCGCGGGTACCATAACCGATGAAGAGCTGCAGAAGGGACTTGCCCTGCAGAAGGGCTCAAAACAGCGTCTCGGTACGGTGCTTATAGAAAACGGAATAATCACGGAGAAGGAGCTGCTTGACGCGCTGCAGATGCAGCTCGGTCTTGACTTTGTCGATCTGACGAAGATAAACATACCGACCGAGCTTGCGCAGGTGGTGCCGAAGAATATGGCGAAGCAGTACCAGATAGTACCCATCCGCGTCGTAAAGGATGAGCTGTATCTGGCGATGAGCGACCCGCTCAACTTCTACGCGATAGAGGAGGTAAGAAAGGCCGTTCACAAGAAGATCGTGCCGATGGTCGCCACAGCCTCCTCCATAGATCACGCCATTCAGACGTTATACAGTAATGAAAACGCAGCGCGCGCCATAGAAGAGATGAAGCGCGAGGCGGCGGCGAACGGCGAAAACGCCGCCGTGGTCGATTCGGCTTTCGTGACGAACCAGCTGGGCGACGATTCCGTCAACAGCGCTCCTACGATACGTCTCGTCAACTCCATAATCGAACGCGCCGTCAACGAACGCGCGAGCGATATACACATAGAGCCGCACGAGGACGGTCTGCAGGTGCGTATGCGTATAGACGGTATGATGAGAGATATACTGAACGTGCCGAAGGATCTGCAGAGCCCGGTCATATCGCGTATAAAGGTCGTATCGGGACTTGACATATCCGAGAGACGCATACCGCAGGACGGCCGTTTCAACGTAAAGATAAAAGACAAGGACATAGACCTTCGTGTATCAACACTGCCGACGGTCTACGGTGAAAAGATAGTCGCCCGTCTGCTTGACAAATCGGGCGGCAACCTCGACAAAACAAAGATAGGTCTTTCGGGTCCCGACCTTGAAAAATATGAAATGATGCTCCGTATCTCAAGCGGCGTGCTTCTGATAGTCGGTCCTACCGGAAGCGGTAAATCGACTACGATGTACTGTATGATAGGCGACCTGAACACAAAAGAGGTCAACCTCGTATCGCTTGAGGACCCGGTCGAGTACAACATAGACGGCGTAAACCAGGTACAGATAAACGAAAAAACGGGCATGACGTTCGCCGCCGGTCTGCGCGCGATACTGCGTCAGGACCCGGATATCATAGCCGTAGGTGAGATACGTGACGGCGAGACGGCGGAGATAGCGATGCGCGCCGCCATAACGGGCCATATAGTCATATCCACCATACATACGAACGACGCCGTCGGTACGATAGAGCGTTTGCAGGACATAGGCGTTGAATCGTATATGATAGCGGGCGCTTTGAAGGGCGTCATATCTCAGAGACTTGTGCGCCGTATCTGCCCGCACTGCAGAAAGCCGTACAAGCCCGACGCGGAGGAGCTTGAAATGCTCGGTATGGATCCGGACGCGGACGAGACGTTCTATCGCGGCGCCGGCTGCCCGGAATGCTTCAACACGGGCTACCGCGGAAGGATCGCGGTGTTTGAGATGCTGCCGATAACCCGCCCCGTACGCGCTATGATAGAGCATAAGGCGGGACGCGAGGAAATAGAGAAAGCGCTGAAGGACAAGGAGACCGGATTCGTATCGCTTCACGACAACGGTATGCGCCTTGTACGAGAGGGAATAACGACGAGCAGAGAAGTACTGCGCGTCATAAACGAAGAACTGTAACGGGGTATTATATATGATGACGATAGACGAACTTGTAGGCATGGCGAGAGCCGACGGAGGATCGGACGTACATCTGATCTGCGGGCTTCCGCCCAAATACAGGGTCGACGGTCAGCTGCTCGATATGTGCGAGGAAAAGCTGACCAAGGAGGACTGCGTAAACGCGGCGCGTGAGCTTGCGGGAGACACGTATTCCGAAATGGAGGACATAGGCGAGCTTGACCTTGCGGGAACGTACGCCGGAAACCGCTGCAGAGTACATATTTTCAAGCAGCAGGGCGTGCCGTCCGTGGCGCTCCGTCTTCTGCGCGAGCATATACCGAAGCTTGAAACGCTCGGCATCCCGCCCGCCGCGCTTTCACTCACAAATCTCCACAAGGGCATAGTCCTTGTGACGGGTGAAACGGGAAGCGGTAAATCTACCACTCTCGCCTCCATGCTTGACAGCATAAACCACACGAGACGCGACCACATAGTCACGCTCGAGGACCCGGTAGAGTATATTTACAAACCCGATCTGTGCGCGATAAACCAGCGCGAGGTCGGAAAGGACACGAGAAGCTTCTCCGACGGTCTCCGCGCCAGCCTGCGTGAGGACCCGAACGTAATACTGATAGGCGAGATGCGTGACAAGGACACGATAGAGACGGCGATAACCGCCGCGGAAACGGGCCACCTCGTTTTCGGAACGCTGCACACGGGCAGCGCGTCGGACGCGGTCGACCGTATCGTGCAGGTGTTCCCCGAGGGTATGCAGACGCAGATCAGACTTCAGCTCTCAATGTGTCTTGAGGCCGTGCTCACACAGCAGCTGCTTCCGAAAAAGGGCGGCGGCAGAGTACTTGCCTGCGAGATGATGATAGTTACGGACGCGATAAGAAACCTGATAAGAGCGGGCAACACGCCGCAGATAGCCAACGCCATAGCGACGAGCGCGGCGCTCGGCGGTCAGACGATGGACCAGGCGCTGATAAAGCTTCTGCGCTCCGGCGTCATATCAAAGGAAACGGCGATACACTTCGCGCACAATCAGGATTACATAAAGAAAAACGCCATCTGACAATCCACCCACCGAAGAAAGGCTGATCGGAGATCCCCGTCCCGCTTCGGGAAGGGCGATACAGAGGAATTATGGACGGATCATTCAATTCAAAAATAAGAAACATAAGAGGCATATCGCGTCTTGTATTCATACTTATAATACTCGTCGCGGTGATGCTTGTCGTCGTTTCTATTCCTATTTATATATATTACCGCCAGCAGTCGGAGAAGATCGGCTGCACGCAGTCGCTCGACTCGGGAACGAGACAGCTGTACGACGCGTATCTGCTCGGCGATATCCACAGCGTTGAGGACGCGAAAAAGCGTATAACGCACGTTATGAACGGCTGGGAGGATCTGTGTCCCGCTTACGGCGACATATATATAGTTGAAGACAAGAACAGCGAAAAGCCGTACCGCCTTGTATGCGGAATACACGCGGAGGACAGAAAAGAACGCACGAGGCTGAACGCCGAAAACGTTTTTGAACAGGTCAGAAAGCGCGTAAAAGAGCTTCAGGCGCTCGGCGAAAAATATCCCGACGCCGTGACGGTAAAGCTCAACGGAAAAGAGCTTGTGGTAAGCCGCGTCAAAGAGATGACGAATTATAAATACGGCACGGATTCCAACACGGAGCTGAAAGGGACGGTCGCGTATTTCGGCATAACCGGCGATTTCGATTTTGAAAACCCGACGAACCAGCTTGAAGGCTCGGTCTGCTATTTCAATTTTGCGGACGAGGAATACGCGGCGATCTGGTATCTCCCCGAAGGCTTCTGGGGATCGGCATACGGCAGAATAGTAGATAACTAATAATATACACAGGGTGAGAATATGGTAAAGTACAAATATTCCGCGTTATCAAAGGACGGACAGAAGGTATCCGGCATTGTAGACGCCTTCAACGAGCTTGACGCCGTTGACAGGATAAAGGAAAGCTGCAACGTCGTGCTCAAGCTTGCCGAGATAAAGGAAGAGGGCACGGGACTTCTGAATATGCAGATAGGTAAAAAGAAGCTGAACAAAAAGGCTTTTACCGTTATGTGCAGTCAGTTTTCCATTATATTGAGCTCGGGTATCCCGATAGCGCGTACGGTCGAGCTTATAGCCGACAAAACGACGAACAAACCGCTTAAAGAGATGCTCCGCAAGGTCGCAGCCGACGTTGAGGCGGGCCGTTCGATCTCCTCAAGCTTCGAGGAGCACGGAGATAAGCTTCTGCCGCCGACGTTTATCGAGACGATAAGATCGGGCGAGGAGTCCGGTAATCTTGACAAATCGTTTGAGACGATGTATCAGCATTTCGACAAGCAGACCAAGATGAGAAACAAGGTAAGAAGCGCGCTTGCGTACCCGGCTTTCGTTCTCGTGATCGCAGTTGCCGTCGTTATCGTGCTTATGGTCAAGGTCGTTCCGACGTTTACGGCGATATTCGACAGCTACGGCGCGGAGCTTCCGCTCATAACAAGGATGCTTATCGGAATATCTGATTTCTTCCGCAAATATTATCTCATAATGCTTGCGGTGATAGCGGCGGGAGTAATTTTTTACAAGATATACGGCAACACGGAGCAGGGAAGGATCAATCTGGCAAAGCTTCAGCTAAAGATCCCCGTGCTCGGCAACATAAACCTGCTCAACGCCGCAAGCCAGTTTGCAAACACGATGACTACGATGCTCGGCGCGGGTCTGCCGATGACGCGGTCGATCTCGATCACGGCCAAGGTAATAGACAACTATTACATAAGTCAGGAGACGGGCAAGCTTTCCGGCAAGATAGAAGAGGGCAACGCGCTCGCCGCCGTAATGCGTGAGCAGGCGGTAATGCCGGACATACTGATAGATATGGTCGGCGTCGGTGAGGAGACCGGTGAGCTTGAGGAAACGCTCAACACGATTGCCGGCTACTACGACGCGGAGCTTGAAATGGCGATAGCCGCGGCGATGCGCAAGCTTGAACCTGCGCTGCTCGTCGGACTTGCCGGCATCGCGGGATTCATAGTTATCGCGATCTACGTCGCAATGTTCGATATGTACGGAGCGATGTAATAACGGAGACGGCTATGGTGTCGATTTACGGCAATACGTTTATTATGATCTATTCCGCCGCCGTCTGCTTCATACTCGGCGCGGTGATGGGCTCGTTTCTGAACTGCGCGGCGTACAGAACGGCGCACGGACAGAGCTTCATCAGGGGCAGAAGTCATTGTACGACGTGCGGGCACGAGCTGTCCGTAAAGGATCTGTTTCCGATATTCTCTTACATTTTCCTGCGCGGAAAATGCCGTTACTGCGGCGCAAAGGTTTCCGTACGGTATCCTTTGACGGAGCTGTTCTTTGCGCTTCTGACGGTCGGATGCCTTTTCAGATTCGATCTGACGCTTTTATGCTTAAGGAATTACATTTTCATATGCTGTCTGTTTTACATAACTCTGACGGATCTTGAAAGCTGTATAATCCCGAACGGCGCGCTTATTATTTCAGTTGTCGCGTGGGCGGCGTATCTGCCGTTTTCAGGCTACGGCTGGCTTGACATTCTGCTTTACGTCGTCGCGGGCGTCGCGTACGGCGGAGCGATACTTCTCATATCGCTCATACTTGACAAGGTGCTCAAAAAGGAGAGCATGGGAGGCGGAGACATAAAGCTGTTTGCCGTCTGCGGACTTTATTTCGGACTTGTGGGAATGCTTTTCACCGTTATCATCGCCTGCCTGATCGGGCTTGTTACGGCGCCGATACTGAAGCGGATAAAGGGTGAAAAACAGTTTCCGTTCGGTCCCTCGATAGCGATATCATCGTGCCTTATGCTGTTTATCGGACAGTTGTTCGTATCATGGTATATGGGACTCATTTCATAGAAAAACAAGAAAGGTGACACAAATATGGCAGAAACGATACTGGGTATAGATTTCGGCTATGACAGCCTTAAGCTTGCGCTTGTGAGCGGTAAGCAGGTCAAAAAAAGCGTGATAGTGCCTATGCCGAAAAATCTGTTGAAGGACGGCAAGGTCGTTTCCACGGAAACGATGGGCGAGCTGATACGCAACGTCCTGAAGGACAACGGGATGAGCTGCCGCGGAGCCGCGGTCGCGTTCCCGAACGAAACGGTGTTCGTAAGATCCGTTTCGATGCCCGTGATGACGCACGACCAGCTTATATATAACCTCCCGTACGAATTCAGGGACTACATAACGGACGAGCTGAAGAACTATACGTACGATTACGCCGTCATAGGCAGCGACAGCGATAAACAGCCGGAGGAGAAACCCGAAGGCGAGGGAGAGGGCGAAAAGCCGGCGGAAGAGGAAGAGAAAGAGAAAGCGATGCATCTTATCGCCGCGGCGGTACAGACCTCCGTTCTGGACGATACAAAGGCGATGCTCCGCAAAGCCGGACTTAAATTCTCAAGCGCCGTGCCCGCCGTTTGCAGCTACATAAACCTTATAAGGAATATGGATAAGGAATACCGCCCCGAATCGGGTGAGTACTGTATACTCGACCTCGGATATAAAGAGGTCAGAATGTATATGTTCAAAAACGACGTGAACATAGCCTCCCGCGTGCTTGAAGTCGGTATGTCCGTGATAGACGACGTTATCGCGGAGGCGTACAACGTTGACGTGCATCTTGCTCATACGTATCTGTTATCCAATTACGACAACTGTCAGAACAAGGACGCCTGCATCAACGCGTTCAACAATATGGCGGTCGAGCTTATGCGCGCCGTGAACTTCTACAACTTCAGTAATCCCGACAGTCATCTGTCGGATATATGGGTGTGCGGCGGCGGAGCCGTTATACAGACGCTTGTTTCCGCCATCAAAAACACTCTCGATATGCATATACACAAAGCGTCCGAATTGGTAAAAGACGGCGATAAGATAGAAGATTGCAATTCTCTTGTGCTTGCTATCGGCGCCGCGCTTAATCTTACGGGGAGGTGAGCGTTATGGGATTACTTGACAAGCAGATAAGCTTTAAGAAAGAAAATCTCAACAAGCAGAGAAAATACAGCAAAGGCAAGCTGCCCACAAAGAAAAACATAAACTTTGCCGACGTAGGAAAGAAAAAGATAAACCCCCTGATACTGATAGTGGGACTTATCCTCATAATCACCGCCGCGGCTCTGTTCAGCAAGTTTGCCGTTATAGACAGACTTCAGCAGGTTAATAAAGCGCAAGCCGAGGTCGCGCAGATCAAAGCGGAGATAGACGCGCTTTATAAGAAGATTGCGGGTTACGGCGAGATAAACGATCTCTACGCTCACTACACGATAAACGAAATGACGGAGAGCGAGCTCAACCGCGCCGACAGGATAGAGGCGATAGAGATGCTCGAGCGTATCGTTGAAAAGGACGCGAGCCTGGGCGCCATGTCGTTCAAGGACAACACGCTTACCGTGACGGTTACTGCTCCGACGCTTCAGGTCATAAACGTTATGGCGGGACAGATAAATCTCGAGCCGAACGTCGACTACTGCACGGTCACCACGGCTTCAACGCCGGGAAGCAAGGAAGAGGAAACCGGGATCGTTACCGCAAGGATAACGATCTATCTGAAAAAAGCACTTGAGGAGGAAGCGTGATGAAAATTTTAAGCCGTGATTTCACGATAGTTGAAAAGATCATAATACTCATTCTCCTCGTATTTCTGCTCGGTCTCGCTTACTACCAGTTCGTCGACCGTCCCGTGCGCACCGCGCTTGAAACCGCGGCGAGCGAAAAAGCGGCTCTTACCACGGAGCTGACCGCGGTCAAGGCAAAGGTCGCCCAGCTTGAAAAAATGAAAAACGAGATAGACAACATCACAAAAACGGGCGCTTACGCTAAAATGCCGAGCTACGACAACAGTAAAGAAGTTTATCAGCTTTTAAACAACGTGTTTGGAAAACTGGGATACAACATAAACTTCTCAAGCCACGTTAAAAGCGGCAATATAGTCAGATGGAACATCTCCATGTCGTTCACCGCGCCTGACAGAGAGACGGTCAAAACCATACTTAAGGAGATAACAACGTGTAATTACCGCTGCCTGATCTCCGATCTCAACATTACGCCGACAACCAAAAACGGATACAGCTCCGTATCCGTTTCGACAACGATCACGTTCTATGAGACGATGGTCGGAGCCACTACAAATCAGGGTGTAAGCAGCAAATAAAAATCAAAGGACCTCCGCAAAGGGAAAAGCCCGATAAGGAAGTTATTAACAGCGCGTAAATGCGGTGAGTAAGTGCGCAAATATTGAAAAGAACAGGCTGGAAATTCTACAGTCTGTTCTTTGTTGTTTGTGTCAGAGCTAAATTGCCGCGCAAAGCGCGTCAGCTAAATTGTTTGCCTATCGCCAAAACAGCTAAATTGAAAATCAAAGATTTTCA
>CACZOH010000048.1 GCA_902782785.1 uncultured Ruminococcus sp.
CTCCGGCGGACGGAAGTATTTTTTCATATTTTTGCCCGTAAGCGCTTTATATTCCGATTCAAGCCCGACAAGCTCCTTTTCCATCTCCTCATACGGCATATCCGCCATATTTTTATGGCGCATGGAATGATTTGCGACGGTGTGACCGTGCTCCGCCATTTTCATTACAAGATCGGGATCGCGTCGCACAAGATTTTCAAGCACGAAAAACGCGCCCTTCGCGTTGTGTCTGTCAAGCGTGTCGACTGTTTTTTCCACGTTTCCGTTTTCGTAACCCGCGTCAAACGTGAGATAAATGACCTTCTCGTCTTTCCCTATATAATAACCGTTATACTCCGTTATATAACTCAGTCTGCCGTCAAGCGCCGGTCTTTCGTGGCCCTTTTTTCTCATTATATAATAATCGTTCCATTCCGCCGAAGCGGCGGAAGAAAGTATAAGAAAAAACGACAGCCCGGCGCAGACCGCGGTAATTGTTTTTTTCATTTTTGTCCTCCTTTTCCGTTTGGTTTTATTTTGTGAAAAAAGCTCTGAATAAAACGTGGTATAAATTTCTTTGTTTTTTTGCAATCTTTCAGGTCATCCTTCATAAAATACATAATGACGAAAAAGAAAGGAGACGGAAATGGCGGATAATACAGGATTTATTACGGTATTCGTGACGACGGCTACCGGCTCCTCGCCCGTGCCGGACGCGGAGGTGATGATATCGAAGATCACATCTTCGGGCGATACGGTATTATACAGATACGTAACGGACGAGAGCGGACAAACGCCTTTATCGGAGCTTGAATCTCCGCTTTTGCAGAATTCTTTATCTGAGGGATCGGAGGGACCCGATTTTTCCCTTTACAACGTAACGGTGAATTCAGACGGGTTTTATCCGCTTGTCAGTCTGAACGTTCCCGTGTTCACGGGAGTTATATCAAGACAGCAGATGATACTCGTTCCATTCACCGCGTCAAGCGACGGCGGAATGACGGATTACGCGCCGGAATGTCCGCCTTATCCCGGCGGCTGCGGTCCGGTCGCCGATAAAGGAGGCAAGGAATGAACGACGGACTTCTTCCGGTCATCCCGGAGAAAATAACGGTCCATCTCGGAGCATCCTCTGACAGAAACGCGGAAAACGTAACGGTAGATTTTCCGGAATACATAAAGAACTGCGCGAGCTGCGAGATATATCCGACGTGGCCGGAGGCTTCGCTTTACGCAAATATCTACGCCATAATTTCCTTTACGATGAACAGGGTCTATACCGAATACTACAGAACGCGCGGCTACGATTTCGATATAACCTCAAACACCGCTGAGGATCAGTCTTTTATACGCGGTCACGCCGTTTTTGACACGGTGAACACGGTCGTGGACCGGATATTCAATTCCTATATAAAACGCTCCGGGAACGTGGAGCCGCTTTTCGCCGCGTACTGTAACGGCACGACTACCGTTTGCCGCGGTCTGTCGCAATGGGGCTCCGTCAGCCTCGCGCAAAACGGATACACGGCGTACGGGATACTGAAATATTACTACGGCGACGATATAGAAATAGTTGAGAACGCGCCGGTCGGAAGCCTGCGCATGGCGGAGCCGCCGATGCCTCTGCGCGTCGGCATAGCGGACGACGCGGTGAGATTTGCGGGACTGCGGCTCAACAGAATAGGCAAAAATTATCCCGCTATACCGAAAATATCGAACGTTTCCGTCATATTCACGCAGGAAACCGAGGCGGCGGTCAAGGAATTCCAGCGCATTTTCGGTATGGAGCAAAACGGCACGGTCGATCAGAGCACGTGGTACAGGATCCAGTTTGTTTATTCCGGCGTAAAACGGCTGAACGAGGTGGAAAGCGAGGGCGTGTCGTTAGACGAGGTGTCGCTTCAGCTTCCGTCCGTGATGTATAAGGGCGAAACGGGAATATACGTGAGCGTTTTGCAGTATTATCTCCGGGCGGTGTCCATATATTACGCCGAGGTGCCGTCCGTTGCGGTGGACGGGATATACGGCGACGAAACGGAGGCTGCGGTCAAAGCGATACAGATGCTTTTCGGACTTGAGCCCACGGGCGCGATAGACAGAAGCACGCTTTTTGCCATATACGACGTATATCTCGGCGTGTCGGACGTTATACGGCAGAGCAGCTCCACGGCGGCGTCCGCGTACGGCGGTCAGCTTCTCACGGTCGGATCGTCGGGGGAGGACGTGGCTCGTCTGCAGTTTTACATAAGAACGCTTTCTTCCGTTTACGAAAGCATTGCGCCGCCCGAAATAACGGGAACTTACGGTCCCGAGACGGAGCGGGCGGTAAAGGAGATACAACAGCTTTTCGGCATAACCGTTACGGGCATAACAGGTCCTCTGACGTGGGACGCGATAACGGGAGAATACGAGCTTATAGCCGACGGTGAAAGCTTCAACAGCGGTCAGTACGGAGGCGATATTTACGATACGGGGGCGAGACAATGACTGAGGCGGAAAACAAGGCTTACATACGCCAGTTTCAGAATTATCTGTATTATATTTCAATAAAAGACGCGTCGATCCCGAGGATAGTGCCTGACGGTATATACGGCAGCGCGACGAAAAACGCCGTTATTTCCTATCAGAGATCGCGCGGATTGAGGCAGACGGGCGACGCGGATATGACAACGTGGCAGTCCGTTAAGGATGAATACGACCGCATAACGTCGGAATACGCGCCGCCGGTATCCATGTGTATTTTTCCGGGTTATGACTATACGGTAAAAACCGGGGAGAAAAGCGACGTTTCAGCCGTTATTCAGATAATACTTCACTGCCTCTCGGGCGAATACGGCTTTACCGCTTCCGAAAACGTGAGCGGGATCTATTCCGAAAAGGACGCGGAGGAGATAAAGATACTGCAGGGCATACACGGACTGCAGGAGACGGGCTTTGTGGATATATATACGTGGAACTGTATATGCTCCGATTACAATCTGTTTTGCTCGATGTGTGAATACAGAAGTTGAAACAAGTCAATAATCGGCAAAAACTCACGGGGTTTGTTTTTTATGAGACGGTTTACCTCTCTGGCGGAAAGCGTGCTTGACAAAGCCAAGGGATTATCGCTTTCCTACGCCTGCAATTTCACGGGATCGGAGCACGTTCTGCTCGCCATGCTTATGACCGGCGGATGTATCGCGTGCAAGCTTCTGACGGCGCGCGGCATAACTTCGGAAAGCGTAACGGCGCTTATGCCCGCTATGACGCTTCACTCCTCGCGCGTCGGCGACGCATCGTTTTCCGTAAGGATGAGCCATATTTTAGACCGCGCCGCGGAGCAGGCGTACCGCCACGGAAGCGACGAAGTCGGGACCGAGCATATCCTGCTTTCAATGGTTTCCGAGGACGAGTGCGTCGCCGCGCGGCTTATAACCGAGCATAACGTAAAGCTGTCGGAGATCTTCTCCGACGTCACGGCGGTAATCGGCGCAAAAAGCATACAAAAGGGCAGACACAAGGCGAAGGAAACCGGTTTTTTAAAGCAATACGGCGTTGATCTGTGCGAAAGATACGTTAAAAACGGGTTTCCCGTCTGCGTCGGACGCGAAGCCGAGTGCGAAAGCGTTATAAGGATACTTTGCAGAAAAACGAAAAACAATCCGTGTCTTTTAGGCGAGGCGGGAGTCGGGAAAACGACGGTCGCGGAGGGCGTCGCCGCGCTCATACACGACGGGCGCGTACCGGAGGCGCTTTACGGCAGGACCGTCGTTTCCGTCGATATGGCGGCGGTGCTCGCAGGCGCGAAATACAGGGGCGATTTTGAGGAGCGCTTCCGCGGTATAATAAGCGAGGCGTCGGAGCGTCGCGACGTCATCCTTTTCATCGACGAGCTTCACACGGTCATGGGAGCGGGCGCGGCTGAAGGCGCGATCGACGCGTCGAATATGCTCAAACAGCCGCTCGGCAGAGGCGATATCACCGTCATAGGCGCAACAACTTATTCAGAATACGAAAAATATATAGAATCCGACGCGGCGCTCGCCCGCCGTTTTCAGCCCGTGACCGTACCGGAGCCCGACGACGGGCTTGCGTATACGATGCTTTGCGGCGTCCGTCCCTCGCTTGAATATCATCATAACGTCAGGATCACGGACGGCGCGGTAAAAGCCGCCGTCAATCTCTCGCGGATATATATTAAAAACAGATATCTGCCCGACAAGGCGATAGATCTGCTTGACGAAACGGCGGCTGAGCTTTCCGTCGATCCGAAAATCAAAAACAAAACCGTAAACGAGGACGATATCAGACGCGTTATTTACAAAAAAACGGGATATGACGACGCGGCGTATATAAAATCCCTCACTGAGCTTGAGGATAAGCTGAACCGGGCGGTAGTCGGGCAGAAAAACGCTATACACCGTATCTGTAAAACCCTTATACGCTCCGCGGCGGGCTTTTCCGACGGCAAAAAACCGCGCGCGTCTTTTCTTTTCGGAGGTCCCACGGGCGTCGGCAAAACCGAGACGTGCCGCGTCCTGTCAGAGCTTCTGACAGGCAAGCCGCTCATCCGCTTTGATATGTCGGAATATATGGAAAGGCACACCGTTTCAAGGCTCATCGGCTCGCCGCCCGGGTATATCGGTTACGGCGAAGGGGGACTTTTGACCGAATGCGTCAGAAGAAACCCGCGCGCGGTGATATGCTTTGACGAGGCTGAAAAGGCTCACCGCGATATATACGGACTGTTTTTGCAGATACTTGAGGAGGGAGAGCTGACGGACAGCCGCGGCAGACGCGTCGATTTTTCCGGCGCCGTCATAATTTTTACTTCAAACGACGCTCAGAACGGCATGAAAGCCGTCCCCGGCTTCAGATCAGGTTCGGAAGCCGCAAAACATACGGGCTTCTTCTCACCCGAGCTTTGCGGCCGCATCAACTGTGTTATTGATTTTTCACCGCTTGACAGAACGGCGCTTTCCGCGATTATAAAAAAACGTCTCGATATGATAAAGGACAAAAAAGGACTTCATCTGACGTATGACGACGGAGTGTGCGGAATCTTATCCGAAAAGTGCGACGTTTCATACGGAGGAAGAGACGCTTTGCGGGTCGTTTCCGAGTACGTGGAGGATCCGTTATCGGAGCTTCTGTTGTCCGGCGGCGGGGCGTACGTCAAAATATCGTCTTACGAAAAAGATATTGTATTCACAAACGCCAAAGGTATTGACAAACCGCTTCTTTTGGAGTATAATTAAGAAAAAAGAATAAGAAAGGACGGACAATACGATGGAAATAACAAAAGAGACGGTAATAGGCGACGTACTTGATTACGATATGGAAACCGCGCAGTTTTTCCTTGAGATAGGAATGCATTGCTTAGGGTGTCCCGCGTCAAGAGGAGAGTCGATAGAGGAAGCGTGCATGGTACACGGTACGGACGCGGACGCGCTTGTAAAGAAGCTCAACGACTTTTTGGCGTCCAAATAATATAAAACGGAGCAGTACGGCAAGTCTGCTCCCGTTTTATCTTCTGAAACTGAAATTCATTATTTATTCGGGAGACGATAATGAAAAGGATAATATCGGTTTTACTTGTTTTATCAGCATTGCTGTTGCTCGGCTGTGATACCGTTTCCGTACCGGAAACTACGGAGTACGTGCAGCCGGTCGCTGAAACGACCGGAGTTGAGACGGAAACGGACGCCGAAACACAAGCTCCTTCAAAATATAACGAATACGGAGAAAAAGCAATGAATCAACTTGAAGAATATCTGAAAAACCCCGCGGATTTTCCGTTCTCCTTTAAATACGGCAGTGAAAAAACAACGGGCTTCGGCGAAGGATTTACGAAAAAGGGCGAGGAAAAAACAGAGGTATCCGACGGCGTTTTATATAACGTCAGCTTTTTACATAACAAAAGCGGAGTGACGTTTGAGGTGCGCGCAAAAACGTACTATGAGTTTGACGCGTGGGAATGGACGGTGTACGTCATAAACAACACCGACAAAACAACCGGCATATTCGCCGACCTTTACGCGGACGCGTATTTTGAAGGCGGCTCTCCCGTGCTTAAGGGCGTAAACGGTGATTTAGGCGATATGTACGCGCCCTACACAGTCGATCTGACGGACAAGGGAGTCAAAAAATCGTCAACCTCCGGTCGCCCCACGCACGGCGAATTTCCGTATTTCAACCTTGAGTACGGCGACGGTGGCGTTTTCATAGCCGTGGGCTGGCCTGGCTGCTGGAAGGCACATTTTGACGGCAAGGGCGGAGAAAGCACGCATTTCACCGCGGGACAGAACAAAATATCGACAAAGCTTCTGCCGGGTGAGATGATCCGCACGCCGCTTATGACGTTCTTGCGCTACGACGGGCGCGACGAGGACAAAAACATGAATCTCTGGCGCAGATGGTTCATTCAGTGCAATATGAAAAAAGACACGAAAGGCGAGGTCATGAAGCCCGTCGTCGGCTGGGGCTCCGTGGTGCAGGGATGGACTACGCACGCGCTCAAGCGCACGTTCAAATCGTATAAGACTCACGGCGTTGACCTCGATTACTTTTGGCTTGACGCGGGCTGGTACGTCAACACGGACGGCAACGGCTGTTCATGGCCGGAGACGGGTATGTGGAAGGTGAATACGGACGCGTTTCCCGATAAATTCGCCGAGATATCGCAGCTTTTGCATGACGCAGGCGGCAAAACCCTGTTATGGTTCGAGCCGGAGGTCGTCCGTTTCCCCAAGGACAAGTTCCTCGCGGCGAACGCGGATTTCAAAGAGGAATGGTTTTTGGGCACCGCGGCGGGAGGCTCCTGGCTTGAAGGGCAGCTTGTGGATCTCGGCAATCCGGAGCTCCGCGAATGGCTTTTGGCAAGGATTTGCACCGTACTTGACGAGGGCGGCATAGATATGTACCGTCAGGATTTCAACGTCGACCCCGCGCCCGTATGGAAAACGTGCGACGAAAAGGGCAGATCGGGCATAACGGAAAACAAATACGTTCAGGGATATCTCGCGCTTTGGGACGCGCTTCTTGAAAAATATCCCGATATGACGATAGATTCCTGCGCGTCCGGCGGCGGCAGAAACGATCTTGAAACTATGCGCCGCGCGGTACCGCTCCATATAAGCGACTACTGGGACGGACAAAACGGCAGATATGACGAGCGGCAGGCCATACTTCTCTCCCTCTCTCAGTGGCTGCCTTACTTCAAGCTTCAGGTAAACTCCAACGAGGAGATCACGGAATACAGGCTCCGTTCTTGTATGGCGCCGTGGATAAACATGAACGTTCCGTCCATCAGCAAGCACACGCCGTGGGAGCTTATAAGAGAAAAAATAGCCGAATGGGAAAAGCTTTCTGAATTTTTCTACTCTGACTTTTACCCGCTTACGGAATACAGCGTGAAAAACGACGTATGGCGCGCATGGGAATACTATGACGAAAAGACCGACACGGGCGCGATACTCGCGTTCAGAGCAGACAACAGCAAGGAAGACGCAAAAACGCTTAAGATCCACGCAAAACCGGGCGTAAATTACAAGGTAGAAGACAAAAACGGTCTTATAGATCTGACCGTCAAGGGTGAGGAGCTTACCGCGGGGCTTGAAATAAAGCTTTCCGAGCCCGGCTCGTCCTCACTTATATTCATAACAAAATGCGGGTAAGGTGAGCGTATGAAAAAGAGAATTTTATCTTTTCTGTCCGCGCTTACCGCGCTGCTGTTGCTGACAATTCCCTGCCTTTCGGCTGAAAAGGAGAACGATATGAGTCTTATGTATCTCAGCGATATGGAATGGAGATCCGCGTCCATATATCCCGACGCGAACAAGGGCGTGCCGACGCGCGACGAAAACCTGTCGGGCGAGGAGCTGTGGCTGTGCGAGGATTATTTTGAAAAAGGCGTCTGCTTTCACGCGAACATCGGAAAGATCGCGTATCTTGAGGTCGACATTGAGGGAAAGGGCTTCAAAACGTTTCTCGCGTACGCCGGCACCGCGGAAAGCGAACTGTTTAACGTAACGATGGCGTCCGTACGCTTCACCTTTAAAGTCGACGGCAAGGTAAAGTTGAAAACGGGCGTTATCCGTCCGAACAAACCGCCGGAGATGATAACGGTCGACGTAAGCGGCGGCAGTATCCTGCGGATAGAGATGGACGACGGCGGCGACGGTATAAGCGGAGACTGGGGCGCTCTCGGATACGCCGTGTTTTCCGATAAGGAAAATACAGACGATATTTTAGCCGAATTAGCGCCGGAAACCACCGCGCCGCAAACCGAAACAGAACCTGAAACCGAAACGGAGCCCGAAACCGAAACGGAGACGGAGACGGAGACTGAAAAAATAACGGAAACGGAAGAGTTTACAGAGGCGCCGACCGAGCCCGAGCCGGTAACGACGGACGGCGGTTTGTCCGGCAAAAAAAGAGAATTCCCGGTAATACCCGTTATCATTGGCGCAGCGGCGTTCGTCTGCGCGGCAGCGGCAATTATAATATTCATTAAACGGAGGAAGAAATGAAAAAGTATTTACTGCCAAAAAACTGCAAACCTTACAAGGCGAATCTTCACTGTCACAGCACGAAATCCGACGGGCGGTACGACGTGCAGAAGCTGAAAGAAATGTATAAATCGCGCGGATATTCGATAGTCGCGTTCTCCGACCATAACGTGCTGATACCGCACCCCGAGCTGCGGGAGGATGATTTCATACCCATGACGGCGACGGAGATCGACGTAAACGACGCGCACGGTCATTGTTACCATTTGAATTTCTTCTCTTCCGATAAGGACAAAACCGAATTTCCGCCGATTGAGCGCGTTTACAGCGTCGAGGGAGTAAACAAGATAATAAAAACGGGAAATGAAAACGGGTTTCTCTGCCAGTACAACCACCCGCGCTGGTCTTTCCAGAACGCGCCGGATTTCGTGGGTCTGCAGGGGCTGTGGAGCTTTGAGGTGTTCAACACCGGCTGTCAGATAGAAATGGACGACGGCTGGGGCGATTACGAATACGAGGTGATCTGCCGCGACGGTCACGTTTATCCCGTAACGACCGCGACGGACGACAACCACAACGGCATGACGGACGATCTTGATTCCCCCTACTGCGATTCCTTCAAGGGCTGGACGACGATATACGCGCCCGCGCTTACGTACGGGGCGATATTTGAGGCAATGAAGCGCGGCGACTGCTACGGCACCACGGGACCGGAGATAACGGCGCTTTATACCGAAAACGACCGCGTTTACGTTGAATGTACGCCGTCCGCGTACGTCGGCATCCGCTTTGAAAGCAGACGCGCGGACAGAAGGTGCTCTTTTGAAGACGAAATAACGTCAGCCGATTTTGATATAAGCGGCGAATACGATCATTTCAGGATCATCGTCCGCGACAAATACGGAAACAGAGCGATGACAAGAGCGTTTACGAAAAAAGAGTTAGAATAAAAAA
>CACZOH010000049.1 GCA_902782785.1 uncultured Ruminococcus sp.
AGCTTGCGGATAAAGTGTTTATTTTTTTACTCCTTCCGTCTCGCCGCATATAAAACAAATCCGCCGCGTTTTACCGCGGCGGATCTGTTTGAAAAAAACACTATTAAAACTCACACAGAGAGTTTTAGTAAGTTTTAATAGTGTAATTCTGTAAATCCTCTAAGCCAATATACACGTCATACCCGTATATTTTATAAAATGTTGCTTCATCAGGCAATTTATTATCACAATAATACTGTATCAGATCAAATGTGACAAAACAACATTGATTTATATAACTTCCTTTTTCATAACTATCCGGTCCTTGTGTTTCGTCACTATCTCTCCCTTGTGCCGCGAGAAAATAATCGGCGTAATCAAACGTTTTTATATTCGTTTCACCTATCGTGTGCCAATTTTCTGAAACATTTTCATTCCATAGAGTAAAAAACGCTTTTTTGTTTTCTTCAAGATTGACAAATTGAGAAATCTTGGGGTATCCTTTGGTTATGATGCCTTTAGAATCCCTGAAAGATTCGCAGTTTACGGCTATAACCTTAATAACCCCCTCTTTTGGTACGTTTCGGAAACCGCGTATTATTTCAAGGTCAAACGTCGTAATAAACCATGTAAAACCGTCCGTAATCGTTTTACTCTGCTTTATATTTTTGACCGTACCGTAAGCAAGTGAAACACCTTCATTTTCAGTTATAAGTTTTAAATACATATAATCGTCCATCATCTTTGGGCTAACTCTGTCCGTATTAAAAGCGTATTTATAATCCGATACGGGAAACATTCCGAACCTCTTCGATATATCGGAATTCTTGACAGACAGCGTATTTTGTACGTTTATGCCTACTACTAAAACCGCGACCGCGAGACACGCCACGGACAAGCCTTTAATTACCCCGTACATTCTTCTTTTTTTGCCGTAGTTTAAGGCTTTGTTTATAAGGTCGGTATCTATATATTCCATACCGTATAAAATATCATAAGAATTCATATATCATAACCCTCTTTCTCTAAATATTCTTTCAGCTTGTTCCTCATACGGAACAGTATGGATTTTGTTTTGCTTTGACTCAAATTCAGTTTTTTTGATATGTATTCGACGCTTTCCGTCTGATAGTAGCGGCGTATGAACACCGCCTGATACAACGGCTTTTGTTTTTTCAGAAACGCGTTTATAAGTTTGCCGAGCTCCTTTGCCTCAAGCTCTGCTTGCGCGTCTCTGCCGTTTGATACGCACTGCGACAGCTCCTCCGTTATACCGGTAATAACGGCGCTGCGCTTATCCGCACTCTGCTTTCTGCATTTGTCAAGCGCGGCGTGTCTGACAAAACTGCTTAAGTAAAGTTTGAGATAGCCGTACGGCTGATCGGGAGGTATACTGTTCCACGCCTGCAGATAAGCGTCGCTCACACACTCCTCGGCGTCCTCCTCATCGCCGGTCACGTTCAGCGCGACGGTCTTTAAGTACGCGCCATATTTTGACGACGTCTCGGCAATCGCTTTTTCGTCTCGGGCGAGATAAAGACCTATTATCTCCTTATCATCCATCCGCTCACCTCCTTTTTTGAAGCTTCACTATATATAGCGTAAAAAAACCGCTCCGGTTGCATTTTTTTTGAAAAAAAAAGTAAAAAAACAGACGCCCGCCAATCCGATGACGGTCGGCGGGGTTTGACAAGGTCGATATGTTTGCGAGGGGAACAAGAAAAAAGGCGTGTTTAACCGTCGTTTTGCGTTGCCTCAACAAGCGGGCGAGCAATGCTCGCCCCTACAGAGAAAGGCGGTATTAACCGACAAATTGCGAGGCTGGCGTTCGCCTCATCCACCGCTCCCCGTGAACCCCCACCGCTGTTCGCGGCGGGGAACCCCGGCCCGCGAACCCCCAAAAACTCGACAAGCTCGTTTTCGGGGAACCCCGGCGCGGTCCCCCTTCTCCTACAGGAGAAGGTCTTTTCACTTCTTAATTCTGAACCTCTGAATTCCTTTATTCTTTTGAGTTTTCCTCTTCTTTATATCTTCTCGTATGATTCAACGTTCAAAACGAATATCGTCGCACCGCCGACGGTCGTTTCCTCGGCTACGCCGTGATTTGACAGTCCGCGTCCGAAGGAGCTTGAGGACGGCGCCACCTGCTTTCTGCTGCTGCACTGCTCCTTTAATATCTTCTTTATCTCTCCCACGCGCTCCTCTTCCGTTCCTATCAGAAGCGTGGTGTTGCCGACCATTAAAAATCCGCCGGTCGTTGATAATTTCGTTACGAAAAATCCCTCTTTCGTCAGAGCCGAGGTTGCGTTCACGCTGTCGTCGTTCGGTACTACCGCTAAAACAAGTTTCATGTATTTTTCTCCTTTACAGATCCATATTTATTTTAAGCCAGCTTTTTTTATCAAGTTTCATAATATCGGGTATTTCGTATCTGTTGTCGTCGCTGTCGCGGAACAGTACGCGCCCGTCGTACAGGTTTTTGATATCGGAGTGTCTGTTCCGTATATCAAACGCCCTTACGCCGTAGTTCGTATTAACCTTGTATTTCAAAAGTCCGTTTTTCTCCGTTCGCTCCAGTATCTCGGTTATCTTCGGTATCATATAATACTCGTCAAGACACTTTTCCACCGCTTCCCGCGATTCGGGTATCAGCGTTTCAAGATCGCGTATCATCGCCACTTCCTTCAGATCCTTGTCAAGCAGCGTAATGTATTTCGTCAGACCGGAGAGCGGGAACAGTCTGCGCGGCTCAAGGTCCTCGAATACGCGCCCGTCATACATTTTAAGATCGACCCGCGCAAATCCGCGGTACGTTATCATCGCCTCGTCGGCGTTTATATATAATCTTTCCGCCATACTGCACCTCACTCAAAATTCTCTTCCGATTTTTGTTTGCTCACCTGCTCGGACATGGACTGGATCTGGATCAGTCTGTAGAATTTGCCCTTGAGCGCCATAAGCTCGTCGTGCGAACCGCATTCTATTATGCGTCCCTTGTCCACAACGACTATCTTGTTCGCCTTGCGCAGCGTTGACAGGCGGTGCGCTATCATAAGCGTCGTTCTGCCGTAGATGAGCCGCTCTATCGCTTCCTGTATCTGGTTTTCAGTTTCGGAGTCAACGGACGCCGTCGCCTCGTCAAACACCAGTATGCTCGGGTTTTTCAACACGGCGCGCGCGATCGAGATCCTCTGCCGTTCGCCTCCCGAAAGACCTACGCCGCGCTCTCCGAGCATCGAATCGTAGCCGTCCGGCTGCAGGATTATGAAGTCGTGCGCGTTGGCAACGTCCGCGGCGTTTATGACCTGCTCTATATGCGCGTTCGGCACGCCGTACGCTATGTTGTTGAATATGGTGTCGGAGAACATCATGGGCTCCTGCTGAACGTAGCCTATTTTGCTTCTGTAATAGCTCATATCTATATCCTTGATGTTCTGCCCGTCGAGGAGTATCTCGCCCTCGTAATTATCGTAGAAGCGCATCAGCAGGTTGATCATCGTGGATTTGCCCGACCCCGTCGTTCCGACTATACCGACTATATCTCCGGGCTCTATCGTCAGATTTATGTCGGACAGCGTCTTTTTCGCGCGGTCAAAGCTGAAATTGACGTTTTTGAATTCTATCCTGCCTCTAATCTTCTCGGGGCAGTTGCCTTTGCCGAAGTCCGCTTCGGGCTCCGCGTCAAGTATATCGAGAACTCTCTCAGCCGACGCGAGCGCGCCCTGATAGCTGTCCGAAAGGTACGCGAAGAAGTTTACGGGTCCGTAGAACATCGAAACGTAGCTTAAAAAGGCGACGAGAAGACCGGGGGTCAGACCGCCGAAGCCTTTTATCGCCCACGTGCCGCCGACGCCCCAGATGAGAAGCGAACCGCACGTTACCACAAAGCTCACGAGCGCGGGAAAGGCGTTCGTTATCTTTGCCGAGCTTGTGTCTACCTTATACCATTCGTCGTTGTATTTTTTGAACTTCTCCGTTGCTCTCTGCTCTCCGGCGAAGGATTTCACGACGCGAACGCACGGGATCGTATCCGTAAGTACGGACGAGACCGCCGCCCACCTCTTCCATATCCTTCTGTAAAACGGCGCTATCTTGCGGCTGAAATACTTTGCTCCGAGAACGACGAGCGGAACGGGACAGAGCGCCAAAAGCGACAGCTTCCAGTCCTTCAGAAACATTATAATGATAATGCCGACGAGCATGAAAAGCTGTACTATGATCTCCTGCGATATACGCAGGGCGAACGCCTGCAGATTGTTCGTATCGCCGGAGATCCTGTTGATAACGGAGCCGGTGGACGTCTTGTCATAGAATTTCATCGGCAGATGCTGGGCTTTTTCGTACACGTCGTTTCTCATGTACCGCACTATCCTGTCGCCCGCTATACGCAGTATATAACCGCGGAAGCCGTTCAGAAGCGTGCCTATTATGTACGAGCCCAGAAGCATCAGGACTATCGTGATAAGATCGTTCTGTTTGCCGTTAGGCAGGACGTCGTCGACAAGACGCTGTGTCAGAGACGGCGGCAGAAGCGCCAGAGCCGTACTGCACATAGACATTAAAAGCGCGACGATCAGGAATTTTCCCTGCGGCTTGACGTACTTGAAAAGCTTTGATACGATCTTGCCCTTTGACTGGCACTTGATGCACTCGGCGCCCGGGCGTATCAGCGTGCGTCCGCATTTAGGGCAGACGCGCATCTTCTTTTCATATGCGGCCTTGACTATTTCAAGCTGTTCGCCCTGATCCTCGCCTCTGCCTATCGCCTCTATATACGAGGCGGCGACATCGCACAGATCGGCTACGGCGTAGGTGTAGCGGAAAACGGTGAATTCCTCCCCGTTTTTCAGCTTGAAATTCATTCGGGCGTTACCGTACATACGCTTGACCGATACTTTTTCAATATCGGAAAAAGCCGCCGAAAAGAAGCCGTTATCGTGATTTTCATCAACGATCACA
>CACZOH010000050.1 GCA_902782785.1 uncultured Ruminococcus sp.
CTTAATTTTTCTTAATAATCCGGCTTATCCGCGTCAATAATAATAAAAAAGGTGATTTTATGGGTATTATAAGACTTAAAAACCGCGTGAGCGTCGCCGCCGTTTCATCCGTATGCGGAAGAAGCGAGTATGATGGGCGATTTTCCGACAGATACGACGAGCACAGCGACGACGACACGTTTGAGCAAAAGACGTTTGAGCGTGCGGAGGAGGAGATGATGCGTCGATGCTTCGGTCACGCGCTCCGCAAGGGCAGATTTGCGCCGTCCGATATTGACGCGGTTTTCGCGGGTGATCTGATGAATCAGTGCACCGCCTCGTCGTACGCGTTCTCGGACAGCGGGATACAGTATTTCGGGCTTTTCGGCGCCTGTTCCACAATGGCGGAGGCGGTGATGCTCGCCGCTCTGACTGTCGGCGGCGGGTATTTCAGGCGCGCCGCGGCGACGGCTTGTTCGCACTTCTGCACGGCGGAGAGGCAGTTCCGCACGCCGGTCGAATACGGCGGTCAGAGAACGCCGACGGCGCAGTGGACGGTCACGGGCGCGGGATGCGCCGTGATAGATACCGGCAATTCGGGGATGTATATCAAAGAAGTCCTGCCCGGCATAACCGTCGACCGAAAAGTGACGGACGCCGCGAATATGGGCGCGGCTATGGCGCCGGCGGCGGCGGATACGCTCACAAGATATTTCAAAGAGAGCGGAAAAAGCCCGGGCGATTTTGACGTTATCCTGTCGGGCGATCTCGGCTATGAGGGACGGACGATAACGACGGAGCTGCTTTTTCAAAAAGGAATAGAGCTCGGGGATAATTATCTCGACTGCGGAGAGCTGCTCTACAAAAAGGAGCAGGACGTACACAGCGGAGGGAGCGGCTGCGGTTGTTCCGCGCTCGGTCTTGCGGTGTATTTATTTGAGAGATTCAGAAAAAAAGAGATAAAAAACGCGCTTTTTATCGGTACGGGCGCTTTGATGAGCCCGATGGCGACAGCGCAGGGTCACAGCATCCCCGGCATAGCGCATCTCGTTCATTTTTCAAGCGAGGTCTGATATGGAAACGTTTATAAGATATCTGCTTGTGTTTCTGTTCGGCGGCGCCGTATGCGTGCCGGCGCAGATACTGATCTGCAAAACGAGGCTCACCCCCGCGAGGATCCTTACGTCGTACGTGGTATCGGGCGTGCTCTTAGGCGCCCTCGGGCTTTATAAGCCGCTCGTCAATATATTTCACTCGGGCGCGGCGGCAGCCCTCACCGGCTTCGGCGCCGCGCTTGCGGACGGCGTAAAAAAAGCCGTGGATGAACACGGCTTGTTCGGCGCGCTGACAGGCGGCGTCACGGCAATGGCGGCGGGTCTCACCGCGGCGATGACGCTTTCCGTCGTATGCGCTTTGATATTCAGGAGCAAGAGAAAAAAACCGTAGCGGTGCCGCGGGCGGCAGACGGCCTTTAATCCCCGATCGGGTTATCCGGCACCTCAACAGTCAGATCCGACCTCGGAAACGTCGCGCAGGGGTGGATATAGCCGTATATCCTGTCCGCTTCACGTCTTCCGTCTGAGGATCCCGGAATATAGCATTTGCCGGATACGAGGCGGCAGTGGCAGAAACCGCATTCCCCGCTTCTGCAGCGCGACGGCGCGCTTACGCCGCCGCGCTCAAGCGCGCGGAGTATCGTCTCGTCGGCGCCGCATTCCACGGTTTTCTCCGTACCGTTCTGTATGACTTTTACGGTATAGCTTTCTTTATCGGCGGGCGTATAATCCGGCTCGCTTTTCGGATCGTTCTTCTCTCCCGCCGCCTCAAGCCGCACGAATTTGCGGCGCAGACCGAGCTTTTCCGTCGCCGCCCCGACAAACCGGTACATAGCAAGGGGTCCGCAGACGAAAAGGGAATATTCGCCCGCGGGCGCGTATTTTTTTATAAGCTCCGCGCCGGCGAAGCCGTGTTCATAGCCCGGCTTTTCCTCATCAGACAGAACGTAGACGACTTTTATTCTGCTCATCGCGTCAAATTCGTTTTTGAAGAGGATATCCTCCTCTTTTCTCGCGCAGTATAAAAGTATCAGATCAAAGCTCTCGGAGCCCTCGGATACCGCGCGCGCCAGTGAGCGGAACGGCGTTATACCGACGCCGCCCGCGGCGCATACGACCGTTTTTGCGTCGCGCAAAGGCTCGTACGTAAAATCTCCGCAAGGCCCGGACGCGGTAACGGACGTACCGACTGCCCAGTTATCGTGTATATACGGCGACACCGCGCCGCCCTTTACGCGCTTTACCGCTATTTCATAATAATATTCCGCCTCGAGCGGGGAGGACGCTATCGAATACGGGCGGCTGTAGGTGCAGCCGTCTTTTTTTACGGTGACTGAGATATATTCGCCCGCGGAAAACGGAGCGAGCTTTTCCGTGCCCGCGTTTTTGTCGGGCGTGAGTCTGTAAAGCTTAACGTCCGGGGAAAGCGGCGTGACCGCGGAAACGGTCAGATGCTGAACTGCGGGATGAAGAGCCGCCGCAAGAGCGTTCGCCTTATAGGTTGATACGTGCCTTATCTCGTCCGACGGCGCGTTTTCCGCTTTTTTTATCCTTTCGGGCACCATCTTAAGAAAATCAAAAAGATCGGGCGTGCGTTTTTTCATCATTTCACCCCTTTTATCCGTTTAATGACCGCGTCGGCGGCTTCAACGCCGGAAATGTACGTGACGCCGAAGCCGGGACCGTTCGGACCGTGACCGCCGCAGAACGACAGGCCTTCTATATCAAGCTCGTTTTCTCTATTCAGGATACGAGACATCAGGTTGTCCCAGCGAGACATCTCGTATCCGTATGCCGTGCCCTCGGGCGAGCCGAAATAACGCGCGTTCGTCACGGGGGTGGAAACGGAAATCTCCTCGATATGAGAGAAAACGTCAATGCCCGACACGGCTTCAAAATCGGATATATATTTCTTTGCGATATCGGATTTGAACTTTTTGTAGTTTTCCGGCGTTACGCCGCTAAGTATATCGGGGTCAAAAACCGGTATCGTTATGACGAGAGAGCACGTTCCGCCGGGCGTCGCGCACGGTACCGCGGCGTTTAAGCAGTTTACGACGTATATGCCGGCTTCATCCTCGTACTGCCGTCTCGGCGAGCTGTTTTTAGCTATGAAAACCGTGTAATCCTTTATTCCGAGCTCCTCGCGTCCGCAGTCAAGCCCAAGGAAAACGCAGAAAAACGTCATTCCGAGTTTTCGCGCGTTCAAAAGCTTTCTGTCCTTTTCGCGCGTGTGTTTGCCGGACATATTCAAAACGTTGTTCGGTATGATATTCGATATGATCTCTTTTGCGTAATATTCGTCGCCTTCGGTTTTCACGCCTATCGCGCGGCCGTCCTTGTATATGAATTCCGTTACCTCGGTGTTATATCTTATCTCGCCGCCTTTTTTCAATATCGTATCGGCAAGAGACAGCGACAGTTCGTATGATCTGTGCGGCGGTATGCCCGCGCCGCCGTTTATGTAGCCGCGCAGCATTTCAAGGTAATGCATTGAATTCGCCTCGTCCGCGGGCACGCCGATATAGAGCCAGTACGTTTCAAGCAGCA
This sequence comes from uncultured Ruminococcus sp., assembly GCA_902782785.1. GTDB lineage: Bacteria > Bacillota > Clostridia > Oscillospirales > CAG-272 > UBA1248. The sequence goes on from CACZOH010000050.1 coordinate 3,585, forward strand.
GGCGCGCTTTATCCGAAAAACCGAGGTATATAAGCATCTCGTCTATCGAATGAGAAGCGGAACGAATGAAATCAGGGTATTTAAGCACCATATACAGCTTGTTCGGTTTTCCGTTTTTGCGGTCGTTGTATTCGATCGCGCGTCCCGTTTCATCAAGGAGTCTGAGGAGACGGTCGACGCTTTTTTCGTCGTCCGGGCAGACTGAAAGAAACGATCTTCTGAAATCCTTCTCGCCCGACAAAAGCGTGACGTCATAGCCGTCTTCACCTTTAACTATAACTCTGAAAAGCTTTTTTTCGTTTATGAAATCAACGTCGGCGCCGAGGTCGGAAAAAAGCCTGCGCACGGAGCGCGGCTCCTCTTTCGTTCCGACGTCGCACAGCTCGTGAAGCGACGCCTCAAATTCAAACCGCCCGCGCACAAAGCTTGCCGCAAAGCCGCCCGGAAGATTGTTTTTTTCAAGCAGGACCGTGCTCAGCCCCGCTCCCGCCGTCCGCGACGCCGCGGTAAGACCCGCGTTTCCCGCACCTACGACTATAACGTCATAATCAAATCGCATATATATAAAGCCTGCCTTTCATAATGATTATAGGCTTTGATTAAGTACAAAACAAGGTGGAAAGAGTAAATTTATAAAAAACGCGCCGGATAACGGCGCGTGAATTGTCCTGACGGACATGAATTGCACAAGTGCATGAATTGCCTTGCGGCATGAATTGCGCCTTCGGCGCATCAACGCTACCTCTCTTCCCGGAAGTACGACAGTCCGAGACTTGCGGGAGGGAGATTTTCGCGCTTTTTGCGGAGGCTTATCGTGATAAGCACAAGTATGGTCACAAGGTAAGGAAGCATCTGTATAAGATACTGGTCGCTCTGCTTGAGGTTCTGACCGAGGTAGTTATACAAAATGAACAGCGCGCCGAACAGATACGAGCCGAATATGCCCATTGCCGGCTTCCATACGGCGAATATGACGAGGGCTATCGCAAGCCAGCCGCGGTCGCCGAACGCGTTGTTTGACCAGAGTCCGTTAGAATAGTCCATAACGTAGTACAGACCGCCCAGACCGGCGATCATACCGCCCGCGCACGTTGCAAAATACTTGTATTTCGTCACGTTTATGCCTGCGGCGTCCGCGGTCGCGGGGCTTTCGCCGACGGCGCGGAGCTGAAGACCCACGCGCGTGCGCTTCAGCACGATCGAAGCGATGACCGCTATCGCGATAGACACGTAAACGAGAAATCCGTATGAGAAGAACAGCTTGCCGACCCACGTTCCCTCAAAAAGCGGTATATTGGCTTTATAAGGTCTCGCTATTTCTATAAGCGAGATGCTGGCGCTCGTGCTTCCCGTGAGCTTCATAAGGGAGCCGCCGAAGAAGTTGCCGATACCGACGCCGAACGTAGTGAGCGCAAGACCGGTGACGTTCTGATTTGCGCGGAGGTTGACCGTTAAGAAGCAGTAAAGCATTGAAGCGAGAAGCGAACCGAGAAGGCAGCAGACAAGCGGTATCAGTATGGCGAGGACGGGGTAAACAACGCCGCCGCGCTTGCAGAAATATCCGCCTATAACGCCGGATATGGCGCCGATATACATGATTCCCGGGATACCGAGGTTAAGGTTGCCCGATTTTTCCGTAAGTATCTCGCCGACGGAGCCGAAGAGAATGGGCGTGCCCTGCGCCACGGCAAGCGCGATAAACTGCGCTACCGTAAACAGTACTTCGTTCATTACGCCACCTCCTTTGCGGATTTTCTGAACGTGAGCTTGTAATTTATGAAAAATTCACAGCCTATGATGAAGAAGAGAAGTATTCCCGTCAGTATTTCTGAAAACGATTCGTTTAATCCTATGCCCGGCGCGGAGGCGAGCTCCTTGGCGCCGCGCTCGAGGAATACGAGGAAGAGCGACGAGAAGATCATGATCAGCGGATTGAATTTGGAAAGCCACGACACCATGATCGCGGTAAATCCGCGGCCGCCCGCCATGTTTTTGTCAAGCGCGTGAGACGCGCCGCCGACTATCAGAAGTCCCGCAAGACCGCATATCGCGCCGGATAACGCCATCGTGCGGATTATTACCTTCTTTACGTTGATGCCTACGTATTTCGCGGTGTTCTCGCTCTCGCCGACGACGGATATCTCATATCCGTGCTTGCTGTATTTCAGATACACGTATATGACGCCCGTCACTATAACGACTACGATGATGTCTATAAGATATTCCCTGCCGAATATTTTGGGGAACCAGCCCTGAACGAGTATCGACGAGTCGACCTTTCCGGAGCCGCCCTTGTTGATCGTGACGCGGACCGCCTCTACAAGCTGTATCGCAACGTAGTTCATCATCAGCGTGAAAAGCGTTTCGTTTGTTTTCCATTTGGCTTTGAACAGAGCCGGAATAACGCCCCAGAGCGCGCCTGCGAGTATCGCAAGCACCGCCATAATAGCGATGAGAAGTATCTGCATTCCCGCCGGCAGCGGATTTCCGAAGCTTGAGGCGAACGAGTTGCCGATATAGTACATCGTGACTGCCGTAACAAGACCGCCCGCAAGCACCTGACCCTCCGCTCCTATGTTCCAGAACTTCATTTTGAACGCCGGAGTCACGGCTACGGAGATTATGAGAAGTATGGACGTCTGATACGCCGTTTCAAGTATCCTCGTATCGTTTCCGAAGGCGCCGGAGAATATCGTTTTCAGTATTATAAACGGGTTCTGACGCGTCAGAACGAGCGTCACTATGCCGCATACGACAAGCGCTGCCAGGATCGCGAGAGCGCGGATCAGAAGACCTTTTTTAAACGATATTTCCGCGCGCTTCGTAACGACGAACAAGGGTTCCTTTTTAGTTTTCGCCATTCTTATCCGCCTCCTTCAGCTTTGTCATAAGCAAGCCTATTTCTTTCTTTTCCGCCGTGCGTCCGTCGAGTATACCCGTTACCGTGCCCGCGCAGATGACCATTATCCTGTCGCAGAGCTCAAGCAGAACGTCAAGGTCCTCGCCGACGAATATGACGGCTACGCCGTTCTTTTTCTGCTCGTTCAGAAGATTGTAGATCATATAGGACGAGTTTATGTCGAGACCTCTTACGGGGTACGCCGCCATAAGCACGGACGGCGCCGACGAGATCTCACGTCCCACAAGCACCTTCTGCACGTTGCCGCCGGAAAGACGTCTGACGGGCGTCGTCGGTCCGGGAGTCGACACCTCAAGGTTTCTTATAACGTCGTCCGCAAGTCCCTTTGAGGGCTGACGGTCAAGGAATACGCGGCGTCCTCCCGTGTACGTTCTGAGCATCATATTGTCTATTATGTCCATGTTTCCGACAAGTCCCATACCGAGCCTGTCCTCGGGCACGAAGGAGAGCCGCACGCCGAGATCGCGTATCTACATAGGCGTTTTTTTGCGGAGATCTATCCTCTCGCCCGCCGCCGGTTCTATGTATTCTATATCGCCTTTTGTCGGGACCCTGAGCCCGGCTATCGTTTCAAGCAGTTCTCTCTGACCGCTTCCGGCGACGCCCGCGATGCCGAGTATCTCTCCGGCGTTCGCCGTGAACGAAACGTCGTTCAGCACGTTCACGCCTTCCTTGTTGACAAGCGAAAGGTCGGTCACTATAAGACGCTCTGGCGTTTCCTCCGATTTTGTCCTTTCGATGTTGAGAGAGACCTTCTGTCCCACCATCATATCGGTAAGCTCGCTCTCCGTGACCTCGGACGTGTTGACCGTAGCTATATGTACGCCCTTGCGGAGCACCGCAACGCGGTCGGATATGGCCATGACCTCGTGGAGCTTGTGTGTTATGATGATTATTGATTTTCCGTCCTCACGCATACGGCGTATGACGTCGAACAGCTTTTCGGTCTCCTGCGGCGTGAGCACCGCCGTCGGCTCGTCGAGTATCAGTATCTCGGCGCCTCTGTAAAGCACCTTGACTATTTCGACTGTCTGCTTTTCGGAGACGGACATTTCATATATTTTCTTTGACGGATCGAGCTCAAAGCCGTATTTTTTGCAGATGGCGGATATTTTGCCGGACGATTTTTTGATGTTGAAGCCGTCTTTTTCCGTTATGCCGAGCACGATGTTTTCCGTTGCGGTAAAAACGTCAACGAGCTTGAAATGCTGATGGACCATTCCGATGCCGTAGTCGAATGAGTCTCTCGGCGAATTTATCGTGACAGCCTTGCCGTTTATGTATATCTCGCCCTCGTCGGGATGGTAAATGCCCGATATCATATTCATGAGCGTAGTCTTGCCGGAGCCGTTTTCCCCGAGTATCGCAAGCACTTCGCCGCTGTAAAGCTCAAGGTCAACGTCCTTGTTGGCGACTATCCTGCCGAACGTCTTTGTTATGTGCGCGAGCCGTAAAGCACATTTTTCGTTTGTGTTGTTCAAGTCTGCCTCCTTTAGTTATATTCCGGTACGGATACAAAGATCTTTGTGTCCGTACGGGGATATCAAAGCGCACGGGGCGGGACTGAACGTCCCGCCCCGGTCTTTGCGGATCGGTTCAAATACCGAATATGCGGTTTTGTGTTTTATCAGTTCTCGTCGAGGTAGTGAGTGATGCCGTCGATATTGAGGTCGAAGTACGGAGCAGAACGGTATTCGGATTCATGGAAGTAACCGTCCTTTATGACTTCGGTCTCGCCCTGGTAATCGCCCAAATCGTCAACGTCGGCAAGGTAAGTGGTGAGGACTTCGCCGTTTACCTTGAAATTGCTCGTTGCAAATACGTGCAGCGTGCCGGCCTTGAATTCGGAGATAGCCTTGTCTATGGCTTCCTTGGTGCCGGCGGCCGCCACGTTCGTGTTGATACCGGTAAGAACAACGGAACCCGTTGCTATCGTGCCGGTCCAGTCGGTCGCTATCTCCTTGCCCTCGGTATTCTGTTTGATGATGTAGTAGAAGTAGGGAGCCCAGTCGATCGCAGAGGAGATGATGAAGGAGTTGGGGCCGGCGTCATAGGTCGAGCCGTTGTAGGATATGTTCGGAACGCCCTGTACTTCACAGGCTGTCGGAGCGCCGAGAGAGTCGGCGTGCTGGCTGATAAGTACGCACTTGTCGTTGTTGATAAGAGCATTGGCGGCTTCCTGTTCCTTCGGCTGATCGTACCAGGAACCGGTGTAGCGGACTTTCATCGTTGCGCTCGGGCAAACGGAACGCGCGCCGAGGAAGAACGAGGTAAGACCGGATTTGACTTCCGCGTACGGGAAAGCGCCTACGTAACCGATAACGGCCTGTTCCGCCGTGATCTTGCCCTTGGTAATCATTTCGTTGAGCTTGAGACCTGCGGCTATGCCGGCAAGATATCTGCCCTCGTAGATGGAGGCGAAAGCGTTGTGATAGTTGGCAAGCTTTTCGGTATGAGCCTTAGTGCCCGTTGCGTGGCAGAATTCTACCTCGGGATGAGCCTTTGCGGCTTCTATCATATATGCTTCATGGCCGAAGCTGTCCGCGAATACTATTTTGCAGCCCTGGGATACAAGGTCGTCGGCAGTGGTCTTGCAGACGGGTCCTTCGTCGACGCCGGTCCTTACTATGACCTGCTCGTCCTTAAGGCCGAGAGCTTCTTTTACGGTCTTGATGCTGTTGATGAAGTTAAGGTCGTAAGTGGAGTTTTCATCGTGCAGGCAGATAACGCCTATCTTGAAATCGTCCTTCGTGTCGAACTTCGCAAAAGACTGACGCGGAAGAAGATCGGCGGTCATCGCATTGCCGCCCGTTGTGGTGCCGCAAGAAGCAAGTATGCCTATGGCAAAAACGGCAATAAGCACCAGTGCAAGTGTTTTCTTGAACATTCTCATGTTCCTCCTTAAAATATTTTTTGATATTGAATTTATATAAGCACCGGTATTCCGGCAAGCTCCTTATTTAATCGCAGAAGACGATTCCGCCTTCCTCGCTCATCGACGCTATGCGCGCAAGCGATTCAACGCGGACGCCCGCCGCGCGCGCTTTTTCCCCGCCGTCCTGATACGCCTTCTCTATGACTATACCGGCGCCGACAAGCACCGCGCCCGATTGACGCACTATATCAACAACGCCCATAAGCGCGTTGCCCCGGGCAAGAAAATCGTCTATGAAAAGCACGCGGTCGCCTTCTCCGAGGTATTGCTTCGATACTATAACGTCGTAGGTCTTTCCATGCGTGTAGGAGAACACGGGGGCGCTGTAAACGTCCGGGTCGATATTCTTTGTTTTTGATTTTTTCGCAAAGACTACGGGACAATCAAAAAACTGCGCCGTTAAGCAAGCCACACCTATCCCCGAGGATTCTATGGTGAGTATCTTGTTAATTCCGCAGTTCTTGTATATGTCGTAGAACTCCCGTCCCAATTCCGCAACAAAGCGCACGTCTATCATATGATTGAGAAATCCGTCTACTTTAAGCACGTCTCCGCCCCGAACCTTGCCGTCGGTTTTAATGCGTTCTTCGAGGAGTCTCATAGGCCTGCATCCTCCGTTTCGGAAATTAAAAACTTATCTATATTTTACCCCATAATGCGACTTTTTTCAACAGTGAATTTAAACGAAAATGTGTCTTTTTAATGTATGTTTATATACATTTTATACAAGCGCAAAAAAAGGCGCCGACGGGGATGAAAAACTCCCGCCGACGCTCTGATTTTTTGCCGTATATAAAGGTATAAGGTATATATAATATTATTCCGTAAGCGTCACGCCTGCGGGCAGAGAATACTGGAGCTTTATCTCCCCGTCGGTCTTTATCCATTTTACGTACACCGTTCCGTGCGGCGTGGGCACTTCGCCCTCGGCAAAATCGAGCGTTTCCGTATACGGCTTTATCGTAACGGTATCAAAGCCCGGTGACGCGGGCTTTACGCCGAGTATAACGGCGGACAGTTCGTACGCCGGCGCGCTCGACCAGCCATGGCATTCGCTTCTCGGACTGTCGGGATTTTCACACCACGTAGTGCAGTTCATATCGAGCATTTTGCGCCAGCCGTCAAGTAGACCGTCGGCACGGTCGTAAAAGCCCGATTTTTCAAGCGCGCGGAACATAAAGTAGTTCATCGAGAAGGTGCAGCGCGATACGTCGGCGTCAAGCGTTCTTTCCATAAGCGCGTGAGCTTCCTCTCCCGTAAAGCAGTCGGAAAGGATCGCCCAGAGCGTGGTGTGTTCTGAGTAATCGGCTCTGTCCGGCGTGTTTTTGAAAAGGCCTTTTTCGTTATCGTAACAGTATTTTACAGTCAGCTCGTTCTGACGCTTTGCGCGCGCTCTGTAATCGGCGGCGGCGCCGGGCTTTCCGCAGTAGTCGCATATCTCCGCCGCGGCGTTGAGAGCCGCCGCGTACATGAGGTTCGATACGGTGAGCGGTTCGTCAAGCCCTCCGACGGGCACGCCGTTCGGCCATTCGGGACACCAGTCGACGAAAGGCCAGTACGGAGTAGTGCCGAAAAGTCCGCGTTCATCCTCATAGCCTCTGAAGCCCTCGAGCACGCGGTCCACGAAGCCCGTCATTGACAAAACGAACGGCTTGTCGTTCGTATACTGCATATAATCGCGCACCATAAATATGAAGAACAGCGAGAAATCGGGTATGACCTGTATCGACGTTGACGGATAATTCGCCTGTATCATACCGTCGGGTATCTGAGAATTTGCAAGATCGGTTATGGATTTTTTCTGCATCGCGGTGTCGGCGATGAAGCGGTAGGTGAACATCGCCTCGTTCGCACTGTCCATATCGTACTGCTGCTGCTCGTAATACGGGCAGTCGACGTATATTTCGTGCATACAGCAGCGGACGGTGTTGATGCTCACGTCCCACATTTTATTAAGTTTTTCGTCCGAGCATTTGAATTTTGCGATATCGTACATCGGATAGAAGTATTCGGAGAACTCCGCCGCCGTCACTTCAAATTCGCCGTCCGATTCAAATTTCACAAAGCGGAGCGCGCGGTACCAGAACGGCTCGAACGTGTATTCGCCGTCGACCTCGACCTCGTCGTATATTCCGCGTATCAGCCCGTCTTTTTCGTCGCGCATATTCTTGTACCAGCCGCCCTTTCCGTCGGGCGTAAGGCGGCATTCGGCGTACGTTATCCTGACGGTGGTCTTTTCTTTCGCTTTCAGCGTGAATTTCACCTTTGCCGTCGTGTATTTGCCCGCGTCGAGCTCAACGGTATTCGGTTCTTTTTTGTCAAACGAAAACGGTTTTGCCGGATACGTCTGCATCCCGGGTATCGGACGCTTCTGCAGTACGTACGGCTCGTTCAAGCCCCACGGGTTGTAACAGCCGCTTTCCGTGTGCGCCTCGTAATAATTTGAAACGTCGACCTTTGTAAGCGTTTTTCTCGCCGCGTGGCGCTCAAATTCCGGAATGGACGTATGGACACCGCGTCCCTGCATGAATGAAACGCTGTCGTCGCGACAGCATTCCCAGCTCTCATCGGATTGAAAATCGCGGTTTTCTCCGTCCGCGGTAAAGGCGGCTCTTAACCAGAGCGCCGCGCGGTCATGCTTGAACATCGAGATAAAAGAGCCGTCGTGACAGTACATTACCTTGACGTTGATATCGTTTTCGCCCTCGTGCAGCTTGTCCGAGCAGTCGACGGTCTCGTAATATCTCTGATACCACGAGCCCTGACACGGACCCTCGCAGCAGAGCGCGCCGTTGACGTACAGCTGATAGCGCGTGTCGGCGCATACGTCTATGACAAGGGAATTGTTCTTGCCGGCCGTTATTTTCTTTTTGAAATAGTAAAAATGTGTTTGTGTGGGACGCTCGTTTACGCGTATCCAGATGCCGTTCATAAGTATACTCCTTTTAAAGTTGATTTTGTTCTGCTTCTTATAAATCCGATGATCAGAAGGACGATACAGGCGTTAACGCCTAAAATCCATAATATTGATACAACGGATACGAGCCATACTGCTCGTATCAAACCGAAAAA
>CACZOH010000051.1 GCA_902782785.1 uncultured Ruminococcus sp.
ACTTACTCACCACCGCAGGCGGTGAAAATGTGCTGAAAAAGAAAATCGAGTATCCATAACTCAAGTCCGTTATGAATACTCGATATGATTTGCGCGTCAGGACTTTTGGCCTGCGCCGAAATAAATCCTTTCGGAGAATTATACGTTGACAATGCGCCGTGATACCGAAAACTTTTTGAAAAAGTATTGATGTTTTCCCGAAAGTGTGGTATAGTATAAACAGATACGGACGGACCGGCCGGAAAATCCGGGCCTGCCGACAGAAGAAAAAAGGAGCACGCCCGTTTTGCGGGCAGAAAAACAATGAAAAAAACAATATGCGCACTGCTTTGCGTCTTTATGCTCATACCGTTTGCCGCCTGCACGGAAAACGTGACAAAAGAGACGGAAGAAGAGACGACAGCCGGGGCTGTAACGACGGATGCCGTGACGGACGCGGAAACGGAAGCGGACACGGCGCCGAAGATCACCGTCCCCGAATATGAGGATATAGGTCTTTACGGTTTATTGCCCGGGGAGGACAACCGCAAAACGATCGAATATAAGTTTTCCGAATACAAATACGGCGCTCTGCGCTCGGATTCGAACCTTGTCTTTACCTCCAACAAGGATTACAAGGTCGACAAAAACGGGCTCACCATAACGAACGACGGCTGGAACAGCGTCGGCTTTTCGCTGACGCTTACCGAGCCCTATACGGCGAAGGCGTCCGTTATAAACCGCGGCGCCGTCAATAACGTCCGCACGATAATGTTCGGCGCCCGCGTCACGCGCTCGGACCATCTCTATATAGACAGCGGTCTGTGGTTCACGTTTTCCGGCAGCTCCGTCTTCGCGGTCGTCAAAAACGGCTTCACCTCGCTTATAGGAGATAACTTTGACTTTGACGCGAAGGACGGACTGGACGTCACGATAGAAGACGACGGAAAAACGATAACCTGCCTTGTGGGAGATACGGCGGTCGCAAAAGCGGAGATCGAGGACGAGGTCCTCGTGCTTTACGGCGCCTCGGGCGAGGAGATCGCGCGTACAAAGGATCTTTCCCGCATCGCTCACGGCGATACGATGGGATACGTCCGCACGATGTCTCATTTTGCGGATTCCTCAACAAGATCAATGAGCATAAAGACGGGAGAAATAACGCCCTACAAGCCATCCGATAAGGTGACGGAGCTGCGCGCGGGATACGGATATTTCATCTGTGATAAAACGCTTTTCCGCACGGCGCGGCCGGTAACGGCGCTTGAGGGCGTGACGTATATCGACGCCGCCTCCGCCGCCGCTTTGTTCGGCTTTGACTGCACCTTCTCCGACGGAGGTGACGCCGCTGTGCTTTCTTGCGGCGACGCGGCGCTGACCTATAAAGCGGGAGCCGCCTCTGTTGATGTGAACGGCGAAGCGCACGGCTGCCCGACTGCGGTATCAAACGACGGCGTCCTGCTGATCGCCCCGGAGTATCTGGCGCGGTGGCTCGGATACACGGCGGAGCGGGACGGCGATTCCGTATATTTTACCCCGTCCGATAAGCCGCTTACGGAAGAAAGGAAAAAGGAAATGAACGATTTGTATGACCTTTACCGCGACGTCGTTTTCAATTACGACGACGTGGAGATAGAGAAAAAAGGCGTCGGAGCGTATCAGAAGACGCCGTATGAGGACCGCCTCGTCGGTATAGCGTATTCGACGTGGCTCTGTCCCAAGATCATAACCTGGGGCAAGAACACCTGGGACACGCCGCTTTACGGCAATTATTACTCGGACGACCGCAATATGATCGCAAAGCACGCGGAGCTTTTACGCGACGCCGGGGTGGATTTCGTTTTCGTCGACTGGACGAACAACACAACGTACGACCCCGCGACGATGCGCGAGCAGATGTCCGATTTCCGTATGATAGAGGAGGCGACGGATCTGCTCTTTGAGATATGGTCGGGCATAGAGGGCGCGCCGAAGATCTGCATCTTCGCCGGTCCCGGTCACTCGGGTATACAAAACGTCAAAAACGGAAAGCATCAGAAAAAAGTGGATCAGATATACTCGTCGTACGTTGAAAAATACCCGGATATGTATTTCAACTACGAGGGCAAGCCTCTTCTCATGTGCTACGGCGCAACGCCGAATCAGTACAGCACGAAACCGTCGTGGAAGGACGACCGCTTTACGATCCGCTGGGTCACGGGCTACGTAGGTCAGCAGGACAGTATGTATAACGCCAAAACCATGGCAACGCGCAACAACTGGTGGAGCTGGGAGGAGCGCGGACTTCAGACGTACTCCGTTACGGGCGACCGCGTTGAATGCGTCACCTGCACCGCCGCGAGCCGTCCGCAGGGCAGCGAGGGAGACAGCGGATATATCCCCGCTTATGAAAGAATGAACGGGCTGACGCTCAAAAAGCAGTTCCAGCGCGCAAACGATCTTGGCGCGGGCATGGTGATACTTGTCACCTGGAACGAATGGACAAAGGGAGAACAGCCCACGCCCGAGGGCTCGAAGGATCTGGAGCCGTCAAAAATACACGGCACGTTCTACTATGATCTTTTGTGCGAACAGATAAAGAAATTCAAAGGAAAGATCGGGCAATAAACGTCCACCGCGAAAAAAGCGTTTAAAAAACACCGCCGTATCAGCGTACGGCGGTGATCTTTTATGATGCGGCAAATCTCATTATTCTATCATCTGTTTTCAATTGAGTTCAGGTATTCCTCCATTTTCGCAAACACCTTTTTGGTAAAGGCGACGGCTTCGATAACGGTTTTCGGACCGGATACTATATCGCCGGCGGCGAAAACGCCGGGCATATCCGTCTCTCCGCAGTCGTTTACGTCAAACAGACCTCTCTGCGTCAGCTTTACGCCGGCGGCCTTCATATCCGCGCCCGGTCCCTGCCCGATGGCGATTATCACGGAATCGGTCGGAACGTCGAAAACGTCGGAATAATCCTCCTCAAAGCTGACGGTCCCGTCTTCGCTTTCCACGCGGTTCACGCGCACGCATCTTACGGCGTTTTCCATAATGCGCACCGCCTGAGCGTAGTGGATGAATTCCACTCCCTCTATCTGCGCCATCTCGACTTCCTCGTGGTTGGCGGTAACGTGCTCCTCTCCCATAAAATGAAGTATCGTAACGTGCGAATGAGCGCGTCTTATCGCGGTGCGCGCCGCGTCTATCGCAACGTTGCCCGCGCCGATGACGGCGACCTTCTGTCCGAGATTGAACGCCTTGGGCGATTTGAGATAATCAACGGCGAAATGAACGTGACCGAGCGTCTCTCCCACGAGCCCGAGCTTGTTGGGTCTTCCCGTACCCGTTGAAACGAACACGGCTTTGTATCCGTCCGGGAAAAGGTCGTCTATCATTATGTTCGTCCCTATCCTCGTGTTCGGGCGGAAATGAAGCCCCATACGGAGCATTATATCCTTATACATTTCAAGAAGGTCTCTTGAAAGACGGAACGGCGGTATGCCGTATCTCAGGATGCCTCCTATATTGTCCTGCGCTTCAAAAACGGTCACGTCGTAACCGTGGAGCAAAAGCAGAAGCGACATCGTTATTCCCGCCGGTCCCGCGCCGGCCACGGCGACCTTGACGCCGTTTTTCTTTATTTCGGGTATCTCCATCGTTTCAAGGTAAAATCTTGAAACGAACTCCTCTATGCGGTAAAACATCACGGGCTCGCTCTTGAGACCGCGCACGCAGTGTCCGGTGCAGTTCCTCTCGTGCGGGCATATTACGGAGGTCACCGCGGACAACGGGTTGTTGTGGAAAAGCACCTCCCCGGCTTTTTTGATATTGCCGTTCAGAAAAAGCTCGATTATCTGCGGTATATCCGTGTGTACGGGGCAGTTTGATGAGCAGCGCGCGTTTTTGCATTTAAGACATCTTTCAGCTTCCTGTTTGATCGAAGACATGATCGTTCTCCTTTTTTATATGTTTTTATTCCGAAAAGTCGTTTTGGCCCGTGAGATCGAGCGCTTTTTTGTATTTTTCAAGGCTTATCACCGGGTCGCCGCAGAGATACGTGTTTTTGTACGTTTCGCCGTCGCGCTCCCATTCGATAAGATAGAAGGCGTGATCCTCAAAGCCGACGTACGTCACGGTCCCGCTCTCGTTGCTTTTGAGCGTAACGCTTCCGCGCGCGATCTCTTTCTTTTCAAAACCGCTTACCGCGCCGGGGGAAAGAACGCCTATACGGTAAACGCGGTATTCGCAGTATATATCCTTCTGCAAGTCGTTTACGCCGCAGAGCCTTACGCACGTTTTGCCGTCGTGCCCGGACGGCTCGTCGAACATAAAGCAGACGGGCTGCTGCGATCGGCGTATATAATGATACGCCAGTTTTTTGCTGAAATAATAATCCGTGACGGCGTCCGATATCTGCGGCCAGCCGTCAATCAGATTCCACCAGATTATGCCGGTTCTGCGCCATTTTGAAAGTCTGAACCGCTCTATGAAGAATTTCATCGCCTCCGCCTGCGATATCTGGCTTGCAAACGCAAAGTCATAAATATCTTCGGGCACGGAGCCGAACAGCGTTTTTATCTGATTTACCATGAGAGTCGTGCGGTATGCGAACGGGGCGTTCTCCGAAAGCTCGGGCGAGGTGCCGTGTACGCGCCATTCGGCGTTTTCAACGTATCTGCCCTCGTTTTTCAGAACGTCCTCATCGTACCAGTGACCGCGGTTTTTCTCCGATATGAATTTTGAAAGCGAGGACGGAGAGGGACAGCCGTGATATCCCGTCTCGCTTGCAAAATGGCAGAGCGTGCTTTTGTAGTATTCGCCTTTGTAATAGTCGCGCGGACCCCAGAGGTGATCCTCCGAGAGCGCTCCGTATCCGTCGCCTCCGCCGGATCTGAAGCCCTCCGCGTCTATATAAGGAGAGGACGGGAGATAAGGACGGGAGAAATCCTCCGCCTTCAGTATCTCCGGTATAACGTTCCGCGTTATCACGTTCCCGTTCGGGTCGAGCGTGACGCCGTTTCCGTACATATACGAGTAATCGCATTCGTTGTCACCCGCCCAGAGTATGATGCTCGGGTGATTGCGGAGGCGCTTTACCGTGTCCGCGACCTCGCGGGTTATCATATCGCAGAACGCGGTGTCCTGCGGGTATACGCCGCAAGCCATTGCAAAGTCCTGCCAGACCATTATCCCGTGCTCGTCGCAGAGCTCGAAGAAACGGTCGCTTTCGTAAACGTTGCCGCCCCAGCAGCGCACGCCGTTGCAGCCGATATCGAGCAGAAGCTCGAACGCGCGGTCAAGCCTCTTTATATCGTTTGAATGGAACGCGTCGAGCGGCACCCAGTTTGTGCCGAGATAAAATATCTTCTTTCCGTTTATGACAAAGCAGAATTCTCCGTTTCCGTCTTTGTCCGTCGTGCTCGTCCTGTCAAGCCGGACGGTGCGTATGCCGACGCGCGTTTCGTACACGTCGATCGGCTCTTTGTCCTTGTAAAGCGTTATCTTCACGTCGTACAGAAACGGATTTCCGTAGTTTACGGGATACCAGAGCCTGGACGACGGCACGTTTATCCGGAGCGAGCCGCATATGCCGTAAATACGGCTCTCGGCGCAAAAACGGCTGTCTTCGCATACGCCCTCGGCTTTTACGGTATAATGTCCGACGTTGTCCGATACGGCGAGCGTATAGCGCAGATATATGACGGAGTCTCCGCCGTCGACCGCGGACGCGGTATATATGAAAGCGTCGTCTATCCTGTCGTCTTTTTTGTCAGTCAGATAAACGGAGCGCCATATGCCGCACGACGGTATGCGCGGCATTATGTCCCAGCCGGAGAGAGACGGCGCGCGTCTTATATAAAGCGCGTCAGACAGATACGGCAGGCACGCCGAATTTGCGGGCGTGGGTCTGCTCCTGCTCACGACCGCCGAAGGCGTTATATGTATGAATATCTCGTTATCGTCTTCCAACATGCCGGACGGTATGTGAAGCTCGTGCGGTATCAGCATATTGTCCGTCGTCCCGATAAACGCGCCGTTTATGAATACCGCGGCAAAGGTGTCGATCCCGTTCAGACGAAGATAAATATCGTTTCCCTTTACGGCGGGGAATCTGCGGTAATAGAACAGATGCACGTCCTCAAGCTTCTGCAGATCGAGTATGTTGAGCGAATAATACGGATCGCCTTCCGCCTCAGG